>CAKQBM010000054.1 GCA_934216185.1 uncultured Streptococcus sp.
TGAAGAGTAGAATCCTTGATAGAGATGTCTTCACGTGGGAATGACCAGTTGAGGATGGTAACAGGTCCAGTCAACATACCTTTAACAGGTTTGTTTGTACGGCTTTGTGCATAGCTAGACCATTTAACAGTGATAGGGTTGAGACGAGTGACATCTCCCCAGATGATTGGTGGTTTAACCCCACGCATACCGTATGACTGTACCCAACCATTTTTAGAGAAGAGGTATCCTGACAAGTTTTGACCGAAGTACTCAACCATGTCATTACGCTCGAATTCACCGTGAACAAGGACATCAAAGTCAATATCTTCTTGCCATTTGATCCATTCATCAATTGTTTCAGCAAGGAAAGCATCGTACTCTTCTTGAGATAATTCACCTTTACGGTAAGCCAAACGTTTGGCACGAACTTCTTTTGTTTGAGGGAATGACCCAATCGTTGTTGTTGGAAGAGCTGGAAGTTTGAAAGCTGCTTCTTGGATAGCTTCACGTTCTGCAAAGGCTGGCAAGCGAGTGTAGTCTGCGTCTGTCAAGCCAGCGATACGCGCACGAAGTTCAGCATTTTCACCCACACGTTCAGTCGCAAAAAGTTCTTTGTTGGCTGCAAGAGCTGCTTCACCTTGACCGTTGCGGATAGCATCCAAGTCACGAAGTTCTTCCAATTTTTCAACTGCAAAAGCAAAGTGATTCAAGATAGCTGGTTCAAATTCTTCGTTAGCAGTTGTAAATGGCACATGAAGAAGTGAGCATGAGCTTGTCAAAACGATGTTTTCAGCTGGGATTTGCTCAAGAATAGCCAAACTCTTTTCGTAGTTGTTACGCCAGATGTTTTTACCATTGACAATACCTGCATAAAGAGTCTTATCAGCTGGGAAACCACCTTTAACCAATTCAAGAGTTTTCTTACCTTCAACGAAGTCAAGACCGATAGCATCGACTGGCAAGTTTACAAGGTCAGCGTAAACGTCACGAACATCACCGAAGTAAGTTTGAAGCAAGACTTCAAGACCTTTTTTGTCAGCCAAGAGTTTGTTGTAGAGGTTCAAGAAGAGAGCTTTTTCTTCAGCTGTCAAGTCTTTGACAAGAGCAGCTTCATCCAATTGGATACGAGTCGCACCAAGTTCTGCCAATTTAGCAAAAACTTCTTGGTAAGCAGCTACTAAGCTGTCTACGAAGTCTTCCGCTTTCACACCTTCTTCAAAGTCTGACAATTGAAGGAAAGTGAATGGACCTACAAGAACTGGACGAGTGTTCAATCCAAGTTCTTTTGCTTCTTGGAACTCATCGAAGATTTTGTGACCAGCCAATTTTACTTGAGTGTCTTTTTCAAACTTAGGAACGATGTAGTGGTAGTTGGTGTTGAACCATTTCTTCATTGGAAGGGCGCGAACGTCTCCTTTTTCTCCTTGGTACCCACGACCCAAAGCGAAGTAGCGCTCAAGGTCAGACAAGTCCAAGTTTTGAACTGAAGCAGGTACCACGTTGAAAAGGAAAGCTGCATCTAGGAAGTTGTCATAGTGAGAAAAGTCATTTGATGGGATTTCAGTGATGCCTTTTTCTTTGACAATGTTCCAGTGTTTAGCACGCAAGTCTTTTGCGGCTGCCAAGAGATCTTCTTCTGAGATTTCTTTTCTAAAGTATTTTTCAGTTGTAAATTTTAATTCGCGGAATTCGCCCAAACGAGGGAAACCGATGATTGTAGTTGACATGATGTGTCCTCCAAAATTTGTTGTTGAAACTATCTTAACAGAAAAGAAAGCGTCTGTATAATTGTAAAAAATTAGGCTTTGATATAGTTTGAAACTATATCTCCGTTTTAGACAAAAGAAAAAGACCTGAGACAAATGCCTCAAATCCTTTGTGTAGCTTGTTTTATAGCTTTATTTCAGTTAGACGGTTCAAACGCGTTATTAGTAATTCTTATAAGTGACTATGGCTTGTTATTAGAAAAGACTATAAGTTGATTTTTCTATATTATACACTTGAGGTACTATCACTGTTAAATTTGTTAAAGTTTTCCAACTCCTTCCCATCAACTCTTTCCCTGTTCGAGGGGGACGACTGCTAATGTCTTTCCTAAACTGGCTAAAACTTTCAAGACTGTATCCAACTGAGGACTAGTCTTTCCTGTTTCCATTCTAGCTATGACAGGCTGGCTTACTCCACTAAGTTCTTCTAGCTTTTTCTGACTGATTCCTTGTTCATGCCTAGCCTCAATCAGCTCACTCATGATAGCCACTCGCATATCGCTTTCAAGGATTTCCTCCTTGGTAAAGAGTTCATATCGGACATCCTTCCAATTACTCCCAATGGCACTATTCTTCATCACTTAACCCTCTTTCTTTTAAGTCCTTTAACTCACGCTTGGCTTTTTCAATTTCTCTTCTAGGAGTTTTCTGAGTCTTTTTGACAAAATGATGTAAAAGAACAAAACTCCCATCAAGCCACGCTACAAATAATATCCTATCCCTAAGAGGTCTTAGTTCCCAAATCTCATCTTCCAAATGTTTCATATAGGGTTCACCAGCTCTCGTCCCATGCTGACTAAGCAACTCGATATAGTCATTTAGTTTATTGAGTTTGATGCGACTATCCTTACTTTTCTGACTAGCCAATTCTCTCATATAATCCAAAACTGGCTCGTTTCCATTTTTATCCTTATAGAAGTAAATCGTATGCACCAAGCAACCTCTTTCTAATTTAATTATAACTCAAAAGTTATTAAAAGTAAATCTGAGCACTCATAAAAAGAAGACCTTAGAAAAACTCTAAAGGTCTCATCTCTATTATTCGAAAAAATTACGAGAAGAGTTATAAATTGAAGGCAATCTTTACTATTATTCCAGCTCTATCCCCTTCTCTCGGAGATTATCCAGACACTCCTTATAGTAGGCAGCATCGTGCTCCTTGTAAATAGGGCTCGTCAAAGTCGCCTCAGGTAAATCCTCATAAGAAGGACAAATCTTACCACGATAGTTTTTATCCAACCACTCTGGACTAACATTGTAACCACGGCTAGCCATCTCCTTCATGATCAAGCCATGATAGGCATAGAGACGATAGGGCGAGTGGGTAAAGACATAGTCCACCGTTGCATGCTTTCTGCCCCAGCCATTGCCACGCAGGGCGCAACACTCTCGATGTTGCCCCAAGAGTTGAGGACGAGGAAGCTGTGAAATCAAAGCCTCATGCCAAAGTCTCATAACAATCTCCTTTCAGTAAAGTCGAATGTTGCAAGTAGGTATTGGGATAGCGAACAAGCAAGTCTCGAGTCTTAGCGATTAAGTCTTCCTTAGAATCCTGACCAAAGCGGTAACTATCCAGCAATAACATGTAGTCCTTGCGCTCAGCATCTGTCGCTTTCTTTTTGAAATAGCCCCAAATATGCTGAAAGGCATTGCAAACCTGACCTCTATGCTCAGGGATTTGACAGGCACGATCGATCAGTTCCTGAACATGACTTACCTCTACCTCTTCGTTCTTCAAGTATTGGCGAATCTCATTGTATATATTGCTGGAATGGCTCAACACGAGGTATTTGTTTCTAGCCCAGAGTTGTTGGCACCGGGATTTTTGATTAGTTTGTTCCATATTTCTACTAACTTTCTACTAGTTCCCAGGAAATATGGAAACAAAGTTGTATCTTAAAAATGAGCGAATTATGAGCGAATTATGAGCGAATAAAGAGTGTTTTTTGTAGTTCCCGATTTTTCTAACAAACCTTGATTTACGAATATTTGGAGATAACGACGCATGGTTGCCGCACTCAAACCTGTTAGTTCTTGTGCAACTGCAGTTGTTATCTGATAATTCTCTACAAGATAAGACTCTATTTTTTCAAAAATAGCTAGCTCACGTGGTTTCAAAAGTAATTTAACCGACTTTTCCGTACTATCATTTTTTTGCTGACTATAATCCAGCAAGGTTTCTAAAATCGCTTCAAGCATAAATTGGATGAATTTTGTAGAATCATTAGCCTCATTACTCTCTGTTAAAGCTTGATAATACCCTGACTGGTGTCGGTAAATAACAGACTCGACAGGAAGCCACTCAAATAAAGGATTCCATCTACTCAAAATTAGGCTCTGCCACATCCGCCCCATACGACCGTTCCCATCCTCAAAAGGGTGAATAATTTCTAACTCAAAATGCACGATACAAGATTTGACAATATCAGATATGTGGCTAGACTTAGCCCAAGAAAATAAGTCCGATACCAGCTTAGGAACAAACTGTGGTCGCGCTCCAAGATGAACAACTTTCCCTGATCCATCAAAAACACCCACATCGCCTAATCGAAACTGTCCAGGATGCTTGACCAAATCCTGTGTCAGCAATTGATGAACTAGTAAAAAATCATCTATACTGTATGGATTTAAGCGAAAAACCTTCTCATAAGCTTCATAAGCATTTTGGACCTCATGGATATCTTTAAGGGGACCTAAAACTCTTTTTCCCTCTATGACATCCGTCACCTGCTCCAGAGAAAGACTATTATTCTCAATAGCTAAAGAGGATTGAATAGAGCGAATCCGATTTTCCTTGCGTAGGTGTAATTCCCTCGTTTCGAAAGAAAGTTGAGTCGCCAACTCAGAAATCTTCTGCACAAGATTCAATATTTCTTCTGTTATTTTATAGTTAGGTGTCATCGTCTTCCTTTCTATGTAAATCTTCAAGTAAAATCTCCGCAACTTTTACATCGTAAGCATTCTGTAGATTGAGCCAGGTTTGCATGGAAACTTCGCTTAGCTTAGCTAACTTATGAGCCGTTTCTTTACTAACGGACTCCTTTGCATTAACTAGCTTGTTGACGGTCTTGGCGGAAACTCCTAAACGCTCCGCAAATTCTTTCTGCGTTAGGTTATAATCTTCAATCAACTCCTCAACATACTGACCTGGATGAAAAGCAATCAGGTCTTTGTATTCAACAATTTTATTACTCATAGTGATTGCTAATCTCCTCTATTTTTAAGATTTCGATTTCTATAGGGATGGAAACAATCTTCTCCATCACCCTTCAAACTCTTTCAAAAACTCTTTGAGTTCAACATCGGCTTCTGGTGTGGTTCCGTGTAGTTGATCGAGCATTTCAAGTAGAGAAGCGGTTTGGTTTTGGATTGCTTGATTTGTCGTGTTGATCTTGCTAACGATATCTGTCAGTGGTTCGACTTCTTCTTCCTCAAAGGTATCTACATAGCGAGGGATATTAAGGTTATAGTCATTTTCGACAATTTCTTCATAGCTTGCCAGATGGGCAAACTTGTCAATCTCCTCACGTGACTTGTAGGCTTCCAGAATCTTCTCGATATGAGCATCCGTCATGATATTCTGGTTTTTACCCTTATCAAACTCTTTAGAGGCATCGATAAAGTAGACATCACGATTGGTATGGTTCTTTTTGAGAATAATAACCGTGGTCGGAATGCTGGTATTAAAGAAGATATTGGCTGGTAGACCGATAACTGTGTCAATAGCTCCTTCTTCTAGCAAGGCCTTACGAATAGTCCCTTCCGCATTGCCACGGAAAAGCACACCGTGGGGGAGGACGATAGCCATAACTCCGTTATCTTGCTTGAGGTGGTAATACCCATGCAAGAGAAAGGCAAAGTCAGCTTTGGACTGGGGTGCCAGTTTCCCAAAAGGAGAAAAACGAGGGTCATTCAAGAAGCCAGAGTTTGCTGACCACTTAGCAGAGTAAGGAGGGTTCATCAGAACACCGTCAAAGTTAGTCGGTTCTTGAGTCGGCCAGTCTTCATCCAGTGTATCGGCATTGTGGAGAAATTGATTCTCAACAGGAACACCGTGTAGAATCATGTTCATCCGAGCCAAGTTATAGGTTGAGGTATTGAGCTCCTGACCAAAGTAAACCACTGTCTGCGGTTTATGAGAGTATTTCTTGGCATTGAGCAAGAGGGAGCCAGAGCCCATAGTCGCATCATAGATGGTAAAACCTAGCTGGTCCTCACGACCCAAAAAGGCAATCTGAGTCATAAGTTTGACAACAGGCTGAGGTGTATAGAACTCACCAGCCTTCTTACCCGAGTCAGTCGCAAACTGACCAATCAGATACTCATAAGCATCCCCCAGCATATCGCCTGCATGACCAGCCACATCTAGCACAGCCAACTCCTTCATGACCGCCGCCACCGTTTGGTTTTGCTTTTGCGGAGTCGCCCCTAGCTTTTTGGAATAGAGATCAATATCTTCAAAGAGGTTTTCATAGAGTTCATCACTCTGCTCGATATCTCGAAAACCCTGAGCCAAATCTTCCAACTGGAAAGTTCCCTCATTGACACGTGCTACAAGAGCCGTAAAAGTCAACTCAGGCTTGATACTGTAGTTGAGTTCGTCCCTCATGACTGCAAGAAGATCCTCGTGGGTATCCGCATCCTCATAGTAGGAGCGATAGACATCAAGAGCAGCCTCTAGACTCTCACTCCCCTCCTCCATAGTCTCCGCCACGAAAAAGAGCATCTTGTCTGACAGATACTTATAAAAGACCGTACCCAAAAGATAGGACTTGTAGTCATTAGCATCCATCTTAGAGCGGAGAACATCCGCTGAGTTCCACAGAGCTTGGTAAAGCGACTGTGACGTTTGTGTTGTTTCCATAATGTTTCTTTCTAAGTTTTGATTAATCATGCTTTCTTTAGTTTATCGTTTATCAACTTTTTCTTCAAATACAAATCCATTTGACTCCATTTGATTTAGTTTTTCCCGAATATTTAAAATTACTGTCTTTTCATAATTTACGTATTCTTTTGGTGGTGCAAACATATATCTTCCTGTCCAAAGAATATATTTCTTATTTTCAGGAATAATATCAAATCCATCAAAGCCATATTCATTCGATAGAATAGACTGAAATGTCCAGAATGATAGGAATTCTACATCGTTGAAATGATTTATAAAATCCCATATACTGCTATCCCAACTATCAAATTTGCTAAATTTTTCCACTGAAGCTAAATAAGTCAACAGAAGAAAATCTTTTCTACGATACTTTGTAAAAGTTTGACAACCAATATCTAAATCATGAAAATGGCACCCTAAATCATGGAAGCTCAATACTCTATGCTTTTCTAAAAAATATATAATCTCAGATTGATCTAATCCTGCAGGTTTTAAAATATTTTCCCACGTTTCAACAATTTTAGAAATCACATCTTTTGTTAGGGGATAATTTCTTTCATATGGAGGCACTATCTCATTATACTTTTCTTGGACAATAAGAGTCATAGAAGGACTATTTTTAAACTTCATAGATTCATTAATAACAATATTTAGTAAACTTTTTTTCTGAATATCAGAAAAATCTGCAAATTGATTATTCAAATATTGGTAAAAATCAGTCTTTTGATCCGAATCTATTAACTCTTGTATAAATTTATCTGACTGTTCCACGAATAAGGTATCTAATTCATCTTTTGTACGATTCATAGGCACTTCATAAAGAAAATATTCTATACTATTCTTATTAAAACTTAGTGGATATTGCTCATTATCAACTTTTTGGATTTCAGATAACAGCTCTTTTATTGTGTGGCCTTTACGGAGAAAATCTTCTAGCTTTGTTTTCTCATTCTCTTCTATAACTATTTGTATATTGTTGAGCATTTTCTTATAGAGTTCTGGATAAAATAAGTAAGCATAGATAATTAACAACTGTTGTTCCACTTGAACACGACCAAATTTCCTTCTTGTAAAAAATTCTTTATTTACATAATCATTAAAATGTTCCCTATCACGTAAATTTCTCTGGTCACTTTTAACTCTTTTTTTAAAACTCTCTGATAAATAAACGCCAAACTTTTTTTCTAATAAATGAAAATAACTATCCCAAATATTTGAAGAATGTAGTACAAAAGGTAACTCAACTTGTCTATCAATTATCTTTGATAGATAGTTATCCCCTCTCTTATAAAGTAGTGTCATATCACCAACAAAAATAATAGGTAGCTTTCCATTTATCAAACTAAAAAGTTTATAACAGTCTTCTTGTTGCTTTTCCAGCATTCTATCAAAATCATCAATAACTAAAATCTTAGAAAATTTATGTAGTCTAGTTAATAAGAAGCTATACAACTCATCAGATTTATATTTAAAAACATTCCAAACTGCAACTCCTAAAGATACCAATCCTCCAATTTTCAGAATCACTGATTTCTCAGAACCAAAATACTCACCCAATCCTAAATCCACAACATTAGTCATCAAAATAGAAACCATTACTAGGACAACAATACTTAACCTCATCAAAACTAAGTAAAAAAATGGGTGGAGTTTTGAAAATGTTACTTCAATCATTGAACGATTATCTGTTAATCTCCAAAAATCCATAGTAATTAGTTTTATCTTTTTATTCTTATTTACATCCTGTAAAAATGTTGATTTCCCTGAGCCCCAGTTTCCATTAAGAAAATATGTTTTATCTTCTTGCAGTAGTTCAGCAAAATTTTTTGCTGCTGTTGAGGTATCGATTTTCTCTAGTTTTATATAATTCTTTTCCATTTTGATTTACCTAAATAAACATATCCTGCAAGAGTTTCTTTTTCAAAGTCTCAAACTGAGAAATTTTTTCTTGGTAAGAATTGATGAGGTTATCGAGATTAGAGAAATAGGCACCGATGGCTTGCTGTTCAGGAAGTGATGGAAATTTTGAAACAACTTTTTCAATGGTTTTCTTTGATAAACTTGGTACACCAGTAGATTCATCAAACTTTTTCCAACGAACTTTTTGAAAAATTAAGAAAAGATAATATAAATCATAGCCTACTTTACATGTCACATAAAATAAAGTATCTACAGTCCAAAAAGGTGCTGATAATAAATATGGTTTATCTATAGTTCCTTTTCTTCCAATACCTATAGCATCCTCATCAGATAATTTATCATTTACAGAAAGCATGTAACCACCCGTGCCATATACAGGAATGTCCCCATCCTTTAAATGTTTATAATCTCTACCAGAATTAATATTACAAACCTCTGACAAATTCTTCCTTTTCCACTCACCTTCAAATCCATACAAACGAATCTCAGGGACTGTCTGTCCAGCTTTGGGAAACATCTTGGAGAGCATGGTCGCCTTGAGAGATTGGTAGTTGATTAGGTTATCTTTGTAGCTTGCCAAAAGATCATCGAGGGTACGGAAGAGGGAGCCAATGGCAGATTGTTCGTCTATTGAATCTGGAATACAAAATTCAAAGGAATCAATTTCTTTGGAAGATATATTTGGTTGTGCACCTGCTACTAATACAGCATTTAGTTGGTTAGTAAATGCTTTCGTCTGCAAAACAGAAGAAAGAAAATCATAGTCTACTTCCCCAGTATTTTGGAAATAACCTACTCGTTGATTCTGATAGTATTCTTTCTCAGAATCTAACATAGCTATTTTTCCAGTAGTTGCTCCTGACATAGCCAATAGAATTGAACGTCCTCTAAGAACAAATTTTTCATCTGGAATTATCTTAGAGTAATATTCAAACTCCCCTCCAACAGTTCCGTCAAATTTGATATTTGATATTCTAACAACTGGAATGCCAGTATTTTGAAATTTTTCACTTTTGAAAGCAAAGCCTCCACGCAGGGGCGCAATACTATGTAATTTTTTTCTATTCCATTTCTCATCAAAATTTTTGAATTTTATTTTAGGTAGTAAAGCTTTCAAACTCTTCTCCTTACCTTATTTCTCATTTTTTATATTATATCATGAATCATAATAACAAATGCTGATAACAAAGAAAAAAGAGAAGAAATGACTTCTTCCCTAATAGCACTATTCCAAACCTAACTTTATCTATCCTTTGTAAGACACTCTATTAACTCTTCGTCTGTCATAGATTTATTATCACTAAACCTAATTGCATTATCATAGTATACATCATAGTATTCAGGCGATGTCAATGTCATATCTAAAATATAGCTTTTATCTTTATCCTTTTGATATTTTGCTACTATCTCTGATTCCCGTAATTCTTCTTTAGATTTTGGTGTACCATTAGTCCTTTGGTACTTTTCCATCAACTGCAAGTGTTGAAAAATTACTGAAATATATCTAGAAGGATTTACTAAAAATCTTTTACTTACAACAGACTTCGGAACTAAGATAAGAAGGTCCTCTACACCATTTTCATTAGGAGCAAGAACATACTGGCTTTCAAAGGTAGCCCACTCATGACTCTCGGAATCCCAATAATCAAAACGTTGTACTTCATTACTGATTTTTAAACCGTGTAATCGAGCTTGTTCTAAAGAATATAAAATCAATTCTTTTTTTAATAAACTTACTAACAAATCAGACATCCTATCTTCTGAAAAACTCTTTACAAAAATCGGCATCGCTATAGGTGTCAGTAATTTTTCTTTGATTTTATCTACCGATTTATAGACATACCCAAAAAATTGATCAAGCATCTTCATTGAAACACCTGTCCCTTTGGAGTTACTCTCAGAATATCCAAAGTGGATAGCATTACATTCTTTAGAGTGTGAAAATAGTTGTAATGCATCTGATTTATTACCATTATCGTAAACTTTATAAACTGTTTTTACAAAATCATTAGCAATATCCCTAAACCGATCTGGTAAAAGCAATGGATCTACAAACAATCTAACATCCTTTGATGTATCTATATCAACAAAATCTAATCCTACTTGGATTGATTCTCTATTTAATAAGTTTGATATTCTTATAATATGTACCTCTTTTTTCTATATTTTGTAGAAAAAAGAAAATTATCAAAATGAGATTTACATTTCTTTTATTTAGTGTTAGAATAAAAGAGAATTTTTGAAATAGTGCTCCATATCGCATTTTGAAATTCACCATCTCTAACTAGTCGTCAGCGCCCACTGACGTCTTTTTTCTACAATTCATATTATACCAAACAAAAACAAAAAAGCAATATTATTTTTCTATATATAGTGTTGATTTTTTTGAAAAGCATAATAAAACACAATATATAGTGCAATATTTTTAAATAGACTATAAAAACTAATCTTTTTCTTTTTAACTTTCAACATTTAGGTATTAAATAAACTATTGATTCTATCTAGAATTTAAACAACTTATTTATTAACTATTATTTATTTTTCTACAATCTTACTAATATATAAATTATTCACGAATCCACAAAAATCCCCTTAGAAATCCGCTTCTAAGGGGTTGTCTTTATCCTGCTGCTTGGGATGGTTCTGCTGGTTTGGTCTTTTTATCTTTCTTGCTACTAGTGATGAGACGGCGCTTGCTATCTCGGATGCTATTGA
>CAKQBM010000055.1 GCA_934216185.1 uncultured Streptococcus sp.
GTATAACGCATAGCCGCAGGCGGATCTCCGTCCATAGAACCGTTATTACCGTGCATTTCAACTAGAATCTCACGATTTTTCCAGTCCTGTGACATACGAACCATAGCATCATAGATAGAACTATCACCATGTGGGTGGAAATTCCCCATGATGTTCCCGACAGACTTGGCCGACTTGCGGTAGCTCTTGTCAAAGGTATTGCCATCCTTATTCATCGAATAAAGAATGCGGCGCTGAACCGGCTTCAATCCATCCCGAATATCTGGTAAAGCACGATCTTGAATAATGTATTTGGAGTAGCGACCAAAACGCTCTCCCATGATGTCCTCTAGGGACATATTTTGAATGTTACTCATATAGGATACAGAGCCCGTAAAATATCAAGTGAAAATAGAAAATTCTTGAAGTAAGCAAGCTCACCAGAGAATTTATCTTTTTCACGCGTCATTTAGGGCGTGTTCAACTCCTTTCAAAGAATATAGAGTAGGTTTATTTAGAAAAGGTGTTCAGTTACTACAAATAACCAAACGACCCTTTCTGTAGTTTAATGGGTTTAAAATGCGTTGCTTCAGTTAATAAGAAATTTCACATAGCATTTAGGGCGTGTTCAACTCATTTAAAATGTTCACAAAGTAAATAGATCAAAAGATTAAATAAAATATAAGTAAAAAAAACTAAGAAATCATTAACTTGCTTATTACCCACAGAGATAAAATATGAAAAAAGAGTAAGAATAAAACATATAATTATTAAAATACTTATTATTTTCTGTTTTTTATTATTCGATAAGCCTACTTTCAAAAGAAATATTATTGCACTAAAAAATGTCACTAGAACTATAATATTTTCTAACAATAACAAATCTAATAAATTAGATTTATTATTAGTTATAGTAGTTATCCAAACTTTAATTAATCTAATAACATACAGTGTTATTAAACCACTCACAGGAACAGTAATCCATAAACGATTTTTATTTTTCATACTAAAACGCCCCACTCTCCTCCAACGTAAACTTGACATTGTCTTCAATCCACTTACGTCGTGGTTCAACCTTGTCTCCCATGAGGACATTGACGCGACGTTCGGCGCGGGCTAGGTCTTCGATTGTGACACGGATAAGGGTACGCGTTTCTGGGTTCATAGTTGTTTCCCAGAGCTGGTCCGCATTCATCTCACCAAGTCCCTTGTAGCGTTGGAGGGTAGCTCCTTTACCAAACTGCTTGCGGAGTTCTTCTAATTCTCCGTCCGTCCAAGCATAGGCCACTTCTTCTTTCTTTCCTTTTCCTTTAGACATCTTGTAAAGAGGTGGAAGGGCGATGTAGACATGGCCTGCCTCAACTAGCGGACGCATGTAGCGGTAGAAAAATGTCAAAAGCAAGGTCTGGATATGAGCACCATCAGTATCCGCATCGGTCATGATAATGATCTTATCATAGTTAGCATCTTCAAGGGAAAAGTCTGCACCCACACCCGCACCGATGGTATAAATCATGGTATTGATTTCTTCATTTTTGAGGATATCCGCCATCTTGGCTTTAGCTGTATTGATAACCTTACCACGAAGAGGTAGGATAGCCTGGAATTTACGGTCACGACCTTGTTTGGCAGAGCCACCGGCAGAGTCCCCCTCTACTAGATAGAGTTCATTTTTTGCAGGATTCTTAGACTGAGCAGGTGTCAATTTACCCGACAACAAGCCCTTATCTTTCTTATTTTTCTTCCCATTTCGGCTCTCATCACGCGCCTTACGTGCTGCTTCGCGAGCATCACGGGCCTTGATAGCCTTGCGGATGAGGTTAGAAGCCAATTCCCCATTTTCCATAAGGAAGAAGGTCAACTTATCCGCCACAATTCCATCCACAACGGGACGAGCTAGTGGACTGCCTAATTTGTCCTTGGTCTGACCTTCAAACTGGAGGTGTTCTTCAGGAACCAAGATAGAAAGAACCGCTGCTAACCCTTCACGGTAATCTGACCCTTCAAGGTTTTTATCTTTTTCCTTGAGAAGCCCCGTCTTACGTGCATAGTCATTCATAACCTTGGTAATGGCAGACTTGAGTCCTGTCTCATGCGTTCCACCGTCCTTGGTACGAACATTATTGACAAAGGACAGAATGTTATCTGAAAATCCATCATTGTACTGGAGAGCAACTTCCACTTGGAAACCATTATCTTCCCCCTCAAAGTAGAGAACTGGTGTCAAGATTTCCTTGTCTTCGTTGAGGTAAGAAACAAAGTCCTGAACTCCGTTTTCATAATGAAACTCAATCGCTTCATCTGTTCGCTTGTCCGTCAAGGACAAGGTCACATTTTTCAAGAGAAAGGCTGACTCATTGAGGCGTTCTGAAATGGTATTGTACTTGAAGTCTGTCGTAGAAAAGATGGTCGCATCAGGCATGAAGGTGACTTTGGTACCTGTTTTAGACTTGGGCGCTGTACTGATTTTCTTTAAAGTCGTGACAGGTTTTCCACCATTTTCAAAACGTTGCTTGTAAACTGCGCCATCACGGGTAATTTCAACTTCCAGCCAACTTGAAAGAGCGTTAACAACGGAAGAACCCACCCCGTGGAGACCACCAGATGTCTTGTAGCCCCCCTGACCGAATTTCCCTCCGGCGTGAAGAATGGTAAAGATAACCTCAACGGTTGGAATACCCATAGCGTGCATACCTGTCGGCATCCCACGACCATGGTCTTTAACTGTTAAACTGCCGTCTTTATTAATGGTCACATCAATACGGTCACCAAATCCAGACAAGGCCTCATCGACAGCATTATCGACGATTTCCCAGACTAGGTGGTGGAGACCAGCACCATCGGTCGATCCGATATACATCCCTGGACGTTTACGGACCGCATCCAACCCTTCTAGCACCTGAATGGCATCATCATTATAATTGTTAATATTGATTTCCTTTTTTGACACAAGGAACCTCCTATTCGTTCATCTTTACTATTCTACAAGTTTTCCAAGGATTTTGCAAAATTTTTCTTTCTCCGGTGTGACAATTTCAGAAGAGATTCTCTGCCTTTCTTTCCCAATTCATGATATAATAGGAGTATGATTACAATAGTTTTATTAATCCTAGCCTATCTGCTGGGTTCGATTCCGTCTGGTCTCTGGATTGGACAAGTTTTCTTTCAAATCAATCTGCGAGAGCATGGTTCTGGTAACACTGGAACGACCAATACCTTCCGCATTTTAGGCAAGAAAGCAGGTATGACGACCTTTGTGATTGACTTTTTCAAAGGAACCCTAGCAACGCTTCTTCCGATTATGTTTCATCTACAAGGCGTTTCGCCTCTCATCTTTGGACTTTTGGCTGTTATTGGCCATACCTTCCCTATCTTTGCAGGATTTAAGGGTGGCAAGGCTGTCGCTACCAGTGCTGGAGTGATTTTCGGATTTGCGCCTGTTTTCTGTCTCTACCTTGCAGTTGTTTTCTTTGGAACCCTCTATCTTGGTAGTATGATTTCACTATCTAGTGTCACAGCATCTATCGCAGCCGTCATCGGAGTTCTACTCTTTCCACTTTTTGGTTTTATCCTGAATCACTATGACCCTCTCTTCATCGCTATTATCCTAGCTCTTGCTAGTTTGATCATCATTCGCCATAAGGACAATATCACACGCATCAAAAATAAAACTGAAAATTTGGTCCCTTGGGGATTGAACCTAACCCATCAAAATCCTAAAAAATAAAACGCCAGTTCTATACTGACATTTTAAGATTTCACACTAATATCCTAGTGTGAAATCTTAATAGATAAACTTTCTAAGCAATAATTTTCATGATGGAAATAAAAATGAAAAATATAATTAGTGACCGTGTCTCAAATAAGCAAATTATAAAAGATTTTATTAGCAATTTCATTGGCTCTTTGAGCGGGAAATCTTTCAATTTTGCTTTAGATTTGATGCTACTGGATCAAACAAAATCTGCAATGAGTTTTGGGATTAATATGATTATTTATCCTTTAGTCAGTTTGATTTTCTTAGTTCCCATTGGTAATCTAGTAGATAGATACCCACACAAGAAAATTTTGATATATAATTTCATCTTTAGAATTTTTACCTTTCTTTTGTTCTATGCTTTTTATTTTCTTATTGATTCTTCGAGTATCTTATATCTAGTAATTCCGTTTGTAATACTTCACTCTATTACAGTCAATATAAGTGATACTTGTTATTCAGCCTCAATTCATGAATTAGTGAATGATAAAAAAATTCAAAGATTAAGTTCTGTTACACAGACTGCCATTGCAATTGCAACCATGCTTTCTCCAGCTATTGGAGTCATTTTTTATGGTCGGTTAGGTTTTGCAGGTTTGATTCTAATTGAAATCTTTGCAAACCTCCTCTCTTTAGGAGTTCTACTTAGTATGAAATTTTACTATGAATATAACGAGCAAGAGAACAAGGCTACGAATTGTAAAAATCCTCTGCATGGAGTCAAAGAAATCATTCAATTTCTTAAAGAAAATCAAATTGTAAAATACATTATTCTTGTAAGTGTTATTCTCAATTTTTTCTACACATCTATCAGTATTGGAGTTCCCTTTGTATTAAAAGAACAACTTCTGTTAGATAACTCGACAGTAGGGATGCTTGAAACTATGGCCGCAGTAGGAATGCTTTTAGCCAGTATTTCAATGTCACTATTGCCAGATAAGAAAGAAAACAACATCTTACTCTCGAGTAAGATAACTATGCCACTTGTTCTCTTAACTATGGCTATTATTGGTTTAGGCATCACATTTGCATTAACTAACTCTCAAATTATTATTTATTTTCTTGGTAGTATATTTATGGGAATCATAGCGTTTACTCTTGTTGTTTTAAATATTATTGTGATGACTTACCTTCAAAGTACCATCGAAACAAAATTTTTAGGCAGAGTAATGAGTACTTTATTTACACTAAATACATCTATCATGCCAATAGGTACTATAGTATTCACTTATCTTTTTCAAAAAGAAGTGAATGGAGGATTGATATATATATTAGGGGGATTAACCCTCCTAATATATATAATTATAATGTTACCTAAAATTTTTAGAATACTAAAAATTGAAAACTAAGTTTAATTAGAACTTAAAATTTAAGAGTTGCTTATTCGCTATAAATTTACTATCATATGTTTCAAAAACAGAAAACGCCAGTTCTGAACTGACGTTTTTTTGTATGCTTATTTTGATTTGATATAGTTGATACCATCTGCTTTTGGTGCAACTGCTTTTCCAAAGAAGGCTGCCAAGACAAGAATAGTCAAAACATAAGGTGCGATTTGAAGATAAACCGCAGGCACTCCTTGTAGGAATGGCAATTGAGAACCGATAACGGCCAAACTTTGTGAAAGTCCAAAGAAGAGACTAGAAAGCATAGCACCGATAGGATTCCATTTACCAAAGATCATCGCAGCAAGGGCGATAAATCCAGGTCCAACAATAGTTGTCACTGAGAAGTTAACTGAGATTGATTGAGCATAAATCGCTCCCCCAATTCCACCTAGAAAACCTGAAATGATAACCCCTAAATATCTCATTTTGTAGACATTGATTCCCAATGTGTCCGCTGCTTGAGGATGTTCACCTACAGAGCGGAGACGAAGACCAAAGCGGGTCTTGAAGAGGATAAACCAAGCAAGGAATGAGAAGGCAATCGCGATATAACCTAGCAGACTTGTTGATTTGAAGAAGATATCACCAATCACTGGGATATTAGCTAAGACTGGGAAGTCAAAGCGTCCAAAAGTCTGACTTAAGTTATTTGTTTGTCCTTTGTTATAAAGAACTTTCACCAAGAAAACAGCCAAGGCAGGCGCCATCAAGTTCAATACTGTACCGCTGACAACATGGTCTGCACGGAAATGAACCGTTGCTGCTGCGTGGATAATAGAGAAGAGACCACCAACTAATCCTGCTACAAGCAAAGATAGCCATGGAGTTGCTGCTCCAAATTGTTCTGCAAATTCAAGGTTAAAGACAACTCCAGAAAAGGCTCCCATAACCATAATTCCTTCAAGGCCGACGTTTACCACACCACCACGTTCAGAGAAAACACCACCGATACTTGTAAAGATGAGGGGTGCTGAGTAAATCAGCATAGAAGACACCAAGAGGGTGAGCAAGGTTGTAATAGACATCTTTACTTACCTCCTTTAACTTGTTTTTTCGGTTTGACAAAGCGTTCGATAAGGTAATGAACACTGACAAAGAAGATAATAGACGCTGTTACAATGCTGACAAGCTCAGACGGTACCTGCGCCGCATTCATACCAGGAGCTCCAACTTGGAGAACACCAAATAGGAAGGCTGCAAAGAGAATACCAATTGGTGAGTTTGCTGCAAGCAGGCTAACTGCCATCCCGTTAAATCCGACAGCCAATGATGCCCCTTGAACATAGACGTTCTGGAAGGTTCCCAGACCTTCAACAGCTCCACCAAGACCTGCCAAGGCACCTGAGATAATCATTGAGAGGATAATTGTTCGTTTTGCAGAAATACCAGCGTATTCTGATGCGTGAGGATTAAGACCAACTGCACGGATTTCAAAACCAAGGGTTGTTTTCTTGAGCATGAACCAAATGACTGCAACGGCAATAAGAGCAAAGAAAATACCAATATTCATCCGCGAATTACCAGTCAACTCAGCCAACCAAGGCGTCTGGTAGGTTGCATTAGCCCCAACACGAATGGTCGAATCTGTACTTTGCATGAAGTCTTTAGGGAAGGCATGGATAAAGGCATTTCCTACATACAAGACAATGTAGTTCATCATGATGGTTACGATAACCTCTGACGTCCCTAGATAAGCTCTAAGAATACCTGGAATGGCACCGACAATCCCACCAGCAATCAAGGCAATCACAATAGTTGCTAGAATCATCAAGGGACGTGGCATATCTGGATGCGACAGGGCAAACCAACCACTGAGAATCCAACCTGCCAAAGCCTGACCAGGAAGTCCGACGTTAAAGAAACCAGCACGACTGGCAACGGCAAAACCAAGACCAATCAAGACCAAAGGACCCATAGCACGGAAGATTTCTCCAATTCCACGCAGGCTACCAAAGGCTGTATAGAACAATTCTTCGTAGCCCCAAATAGCATCATAACCGAAGATCCACATGACAATGGCTCCGAGTAAAATTCCTAGGAAGACAGAAATCAAGGGAACCGAAATTTGTTGTAATTTTTTAGACATCACTCTTCTCCTTTCCCAAGTTTCCACCAGCCATCAAGACACCAAGTTCTTGCTTATTGGTTGTTTCTGGTGATACAATACCTTGAATCTTCCCATCGTGGATAACGGCAATACGGTCTGAGACGTTTAAAATCTCATCCAATTCAAAGCTGACAACAAGGACAGCTTTCCCATTATCACGCTCTTCAATCAAGCGTTTGTGGATATATTCAATGGCACCGACATCCAAACCACGAGTTGGCTGGCTGACGATAAGGAGATCAGGATCACGATCAATTTCACGAGCAATAATTGCTTTTTGTTGATTTCCTCCTGAGAGTGCAGCTGCAGGAACAAATTCGCTGGCAGCACGAACATCAAACTCTTCCATTAGCTTTTTAGCATAAGAAGTAATATTTGAATAGTTCAAAATTCCATTTTTACTATGTGGTTCTTTGTAGTAGGTTTGAAGGGCAATATTTTCAGAAATCATCATTTCCAAAATCAAGCCATCACGGTGACGGTCTTCTGGAACGTGCCCAACACTTAACTCTGTAATCTGACGTGGGTGCAAGCCTACAATTGAATCTCCTTTTAGCTCAATGCTACCAGATTCAACCTTGCGAAGACCTGTAATGGCTTGAATCAGTTCTGACTGACCATTTCCATCAATCCCCGCAATCCCAACAATCTCTCCAGCACGAACATCCAAGGACAAATTTTTAACAGCTGGGACACCGCGGTTTTCATTGACCACCAAGTCTTTAATAGCTAAGACAACTTCTTTTGGTTGAGAGGCTTGTTTCTCTGTTTTAAAGGAAACAGAACGACCTACCATCATTTCCGCCAAATCAGCATTGGTAGCCCCTGAAATTTCGACAGTTTCAATGGATTTCCCGCGACGAATAACTGTAACGCGGTCAGAAACTGCACGAATCTCATCCAATTTGTGGGTGATCAAGATAATTGATTTTCCTTCTTTGACAAGATTTTTCATAATAGCCATCAACTCATCAATTTCTGATGGAGTCAAAACAGCCGTCGGTTCGTCAAAAATAAGGATATCAGCCCCCCGATAAAGGGTTTTTAAAATTTCTACACGTTGTTGGGCTCCAACTGAGATGTCTGCTATCTTGGCAGAAGGGTCAACAGCTAAGCCATAACGTTCAGAAAGAGCCTTGATTTCTGTGATAGCTCCAGCGATATCTAGCACACCATTTTTAGTCAATTCACTTCCTAAAATGATGTTTTCAGCCACTGTGAAAGCCTCTACCAACATAAAGTGCTGGTGAACCATTCCGATTCCCAAGCTAGCTGCTTTAGATGGTGAGTCAAGGTTGACAACTTGACCGTTGACCACAATTTCACCACTGGTTGGTTCAAGAAGCCCTGCTAACATGTTCATTAGCGTGGATTTTCCAGCCCCATTTTCTCCTAAAAGTGCATGAATTTCACCTTTGCGTAGGTGCAGATTGATTTTGTCGTTGGCAACAAATTCACCAAACACCTTGGTAATATCACGCATCTCAATGACATTTTCGTGTGCCATGTGCTCTTCCTTTCAGAGTCTTATTTTATTTCAATAAAACTTGCTAGTTTGTCTAGTAGCAAGCTTTACTGAGACAAAATGACTTTGTCTCAACTCTTAAAAAAGCGGCCGAGGGCCGCTTCCTAAGAAATGACTTCCATCCATTATTTTTCAGGAACTTTTACGCTTCCATCAAGGATTTTAGCTTTGGCATCTTCAACAGCTTTTTTACCTTCTTCTGAAAGGTTTGTTACTGCCAAGTCAACCCCTTTATCCTTCAATGAGTAAACGATTACTTGACCACCAGGGAATTCACCTTTTTCTGCCTTGTTAGAAATATCTTTTACAGTTGTACCAACTTGTTTCAAAGTAGATACAAGAACAAAGTTTGATTCTTTGCCATCTTTAGAAGTGTATTTACCTTCTGCTTCTTGGTCACGGTCAACACCGATAACCCAAACTTTTTCATTTTCAGGACGGCTTTCGTTGAGTGATTTTGCTTCTGCAAAGACACCAGCACCTGTACCACCAGCTACTTGGTAAACAATATCTGCACCAGCTGCATATTGTGCTGCTGCAATTGTTTTACCTTTAGCAGCATCACCAAATGAACCAGCGTAGTCAACTTGTACTTTGATAGATGGGTCTACTGAGGCAACACCAGCCTTGAATCCTGCTTCAAAACGAGAGATAACTTCTGACTCCATACCACCTACAAAACCAACTTGTTTTGTTTTAGTTGTTTTTGCTGCAGCCACACCTGCAAGGTAACCTGACTCATTATCAGCGAAAGTTACGCTAGCAACATTCTTTTGATCTTTAATAACATCATCAATCAAGACATAGTTCAAGTCAGAGTGTTCTTTAGCTGCTTCTTCAACTGCATTGTGAAGGGCAAAACCAACACCGAAGATCAGGTTGTAACTTCCAGCCGCTTGTTGCAAGTTGTTAGCGTAGTCAGCTTCACTTGTTGATTGGAAGTAAGTGAAACCTTTATCTTTTGCAAGATTGTGTTCTTTACCCCAAGCCTGCAAACCTTCCCAAGCTGATTGGTTGAATGATTTATCATCAACACCACCAGTATCAGTGACGATTGCTGCTTTTGTCTTCATATCAGAAGATGAATCTGCCTTACGAGAAGAGCGGTTACCACATGCAGCAAGTCCAACTGCTGCCACTGCAACTAGACCAAGGCCTAGCCATTGTTTCTTGTTCATTACTGAACCTCCTAAATAAGATGTGCAACGATGTTGCAAGTATGGATTGATTGGCCACAAGGACCGTGCCACTCAGAGAGCGACTCAGACTAGTTTAAGTCTGTAAAAGAGTATGGAAGTAACTCCCCGACCGTCATCTCGACCGTCGATTTATCTTTTGCGACTAAAGTCACTTTTAGATCTTGTTCAAAAAATTCAGCCATCACTTGGCGACAAGCACCACATGGTGAAATCGGTTTTTCAGTCTGTCCATAGACAATCAATTCGGAAAACTCTCTTTGACCTTCTGAAACTGCTTTAAAAATCGCTGTACGTTCTCCACAGTTGGTCAAAGAATAACTAGCATTCTCGATATTGACACCTGTAAAAATGTTTCCATCTTTCGCCACTAGAACAGCGCTAACAGGAAAGTGAGAATAGGGTACATAGGCTTGCTTGCTGGTTTCAATTGCTAGTTCAATCAACTCAGTAGTCACCATCTGCCAATTCTCCTTTTAAAATAGCTACACCAGCTGACGTTCCGATACGGGTCGCACCTGCTTCGACAAAGGCAAGAGCATCTGCATAAGAACGAGCTCCACCAGCAGCCTTGACACCCATATCAGGTCCAACTGTTTCACGCATTAATTGAACATCTGCTATCGTAGCGCCACCAGTTGAAAATCCAGTAGATGTTTTGACAAAGTCAGCTCCCGCTTTTTGGGCTAATTGACAAGCCACAATTTTTTCTTGGTCTGTCAGAAGGCAAGCTTCAATAATGACTTTCACTAACTTGTCACCACTTGCTTCCACAACTGCACGTATATCAGACTCAACCAAATCAAGATTTCCTGATTTGAGGGCACCGACATTGATCACCATATCAATCTCATCTGCGCCATGTTGAATAGCTTCCTTGGTTTCAAATGCTTTCACAGTTGAAGTTGTTGCTCCCAAAGGGAAACCTACTACCGTGCAGACCTTGACATCTGTACCTTCAAGACCTTTTTTAGCATGTTCAACCCAGGTCGGATTGACGCAGACGCTAGCAAAATCATACTCTCTAGCTTCAGACAACAAACAATCAATTTGTTTCCCTGTCGCATCCTGCTTTAAAAGCGTATGATCGATATATTTATTTAATTTCATATACGGATTCTCCTGTTGTTTATGAGATAATTTCTATAATTTCTCGTAAACTTTGCACCCTATCATTTATTTTAACATATTTTTGAAAATCTGTAACTAGCTGAGGAGAATTTTTTCCATTTGTGTATACTTTTGCAACAATTTCTCCCTTTTGAACGGAATCTCCAACTTTCTTTTC
>CAKQBM010000056.1 GCA_934216185.1 uncultured Streptococcus sp.
TAACTTGTTTTCCGCCAGTTTTGATAATTGCGTATGTGCTCATTATGCACCTCCTATGATTTTTATGGGTTTCCCCGAATTTTTGTGAAGACTCGCCTAGCATCGTGGGACGAACCACTTAAAAGAAGAGCTCTATGTAGAACAAAGTTTAAATTTGTACTACAACGAGCAACGATGTTCGTGCGGTTGCACAGGAACGTGCATAGTCAACTCTTTAAGTATAGCATATCTTCTATTCTCTTACAAGTAATAACACCTAAAATGAAGCTTTTTCTTGTACCAATTTTTCCCCTCTGTTGTATAGTCTCGTCCATCTATGTTATAATGAAAGAAGGATTTAAAATTGGAAAAGGAGTATCTATGCTTAAATTAGGTGTCATAGGAACAGGGGCTATCAGCCACCACTTCATAGAAGCATCCCATACCAGTGGAGAATACAAGCTGGTCGCAGTCTATTCTAGAAAACTAGAAACTGCGGCAACCTTTGCTTCTCGCTATCAAGATATCCAGATCTTTGATCAATTAGAAGACTTAGTCAAGAGCTCCTTTGATGTGGTCTATATTGCTAGTCCAAACTCCTTGCATTTTGCTCAGGCAATAGCTGCCTTGTCTGCAGGTAAACACGTCATTCTTGAAAAGCCAGCTGTCACTCAGCCACAAGAATGGCTAGATTTGAAACATACAGCTGAGAAAAATCACTGTTTTATCTTTGAGGCGGCACGAAATTACCACGAGAAAGCTTTCACTATCATCAAAAACTTTTTAGCAGACAAACAAATTTTGGGAGCAGATTTCAACTATGCCAAATATTCTTCCAAAATGCCGGATTTATTGGCTGGACAGACACCAAATGTTTTTTCAGACCGTTTTGCTGGCGGAGCACTTATGGACTTGGGGATTTATCCCCTCTATGCTACCGTTCGTCTTTTTGGAAAAGCTAATGACGCGACTTACCATGCTCAACAGCTTGACAATAGCATTGACCTAAATGGAGATGGTATCCTCTTCTACCCAGACTATCAAGTTCACATCAAGGCTGGAAAAAACATCACTTCCAATCTCCCTTGCGAGATTTATACAACAGATGGAACCTTGACTCTCAACACGATTGAGCATATTCGCTCAGCTATTTTTACCGACCACCAAGGCAATCAAATCCAGCTCCCTATCCAACAGGCTCCTCATACGATGACTGAGGAAGTCGCTGCATTTGCACACATGATCCAGCAACCAGATCTGAATCTCTACCAAACTTGGCTGGAAGATGCAAGTTCTGTTCATGAACTACTATTTACCATGCGCCAGACTGCTGGCATTAGATTTGAGGCAGAAAAATGAAAAGCAAACTACCTACTGAATGGCAAGAACTAAGTGACCAACTCGGTTTCAAAGAATTCACCCCCATTCAAACTCAACTATTTGAACCACTTCTTGCAGGAGAAAATCTTCTAGGAGTGAGCCCAACAGGAACTGGTAAGACCCTAGCTTACCTTCTACCAAGTCTTCTCAGACTACAAAAGAAAAAAGCACAACAACAACTCTTGATTCTAGCACCAAATACGGAGCTTGCTGGACAGATTTTTGACGTATGTAAAACGTGGGAAGAAGCTATCGGTTTGACATCTCAACTCTTCCTATCAGGTTCAAGTCAGAAACGCCAGATTGAACGACTCAAAAAAGGACCAGAAATTCTGATTGGAACTCCTGGCCGTATCTTTGAACTGATTAAATTGAAAAAAATCAAGATGATGAATGTGGAAACTATCATTCTGGATGAATTTGACCAATTGCTTGATGATTCTCAAATTCATTTTGTTGAGAAAATAACTCACTACGCACCTCGTGACCACCAACTCATCTACATGAGTGCGACGGCCAAGTTAGACCAAGAAAAGATTGCGCCTAACACACGTACCATTGATCTCTCTGATCAAAAACTGGACAATATCCAACATTTCTACATGCAGGTAGACCAACGTCACCGCGTTGATATACTACGAAAACTGGCTCATGTTGAGGATTTCCGCGGACTAGTCTTCTTTAACAGCCTGTCAGACCTTGGAAGTGCAGAAGAAAAATTACAGTATCGTGATATCTTGGCTGTTTCCCTCGCTAGTGATGTTAATGTCAAATTTAGAAAAGTCATCTTAGAAAAGTTTAAAGATAAGCAACTAACCCTACTCCTTGCAACTGACCTTTTGGCTCGTGGAATTGATATCGATAGCCTCGAATGTGTTGTAAACTTTGATGTCCCTAGAGATATCGAAACTTACACTCACCGTGCTGGGCGTACTGGCCGTATGGGCAAGGAAGGTTATGTTATTACTCTCGTCACTCATCCAGAAGAAATCAAAAAACTTAAAAAGTTTGCAAGCGTACGTGAAATTGTCTTGAAAAACCAAGAACTCTATATCAAATAATCCCCATTGCTCTACGCACATCAGGTGTATAGAGCTTTTTTATAAGAAATTCAATTTTATACTCTTCAAAAATCTCTTCAAACCGCGTCAGCTTCGCCTTGTCGTATAGATGTTACTGACTTCGTCAGTTCTATCTGCAACCTCAAAACCATGTTTTGAGCTGACTTCGTCAGTTCTATCTGCAACCTCAAAACAGTGTTTTGAGCAACCTGCAGCTAGCTTCCTAGTTTGCTCTTTGATTTTTATTGAGTATTAGTTCAATATCCGAAAAAAGAACCTTGCAAAGCAAGATTCTTTTAGTGTCTGACTTAAATAATTGTTCTTCTGGGAACTAAATCGAATTAAGCTTCGATTTCTGTAACCATACCTGAACCAACAGTACGTCCACCCTCACGGATAGAGAATGTAGTACCTTGTTCTACGGCGATTGGGTGGATCAACTCAACGTCGATTGTCACGTTATCACCAGGCATTACCATTTCAGTACCTGCTGGAAGTTCGATTGAACCTGTAACGTCAGTAGTACGGAAGTAGAATTGTGGACGGTAGTTGTTGAAGAATGGAGTGTGACGTCCACCTTCTTCTTTAGTAAGGATGTAAACTTCACCTTTGAATTTAGTGTGTGGGTTGATTGAACCTGGTTTAGCGATAACTTGTCCACGTTCGATTTCGTCACGTTGAATACCACGAAGAAGGACACCTACGTTATCTCCGGCAAGACCTTCGTCAAGTTGTTTACGGAACATTTCAACACCAGTAACAACTGCTTTTTGAGTTTCTTCTTTGATACCAACGATTTCGATTTCGTCGTTGACTTTAACGATACCACGGTCGATACGTCCTGAAGCAACTGTACCACGTCCAGTGATTGAGAATACGTCCTCGACTGGAAGAAGCAATGGTTTGTCAGTGTCACGTTCTGGTTCTGGGATGTACTCATCAACTGTGTTCATCAATTCCATAACGATGTCTTCGTATTTAGTGTCACCTTCAAGGGCTTTAAGAGCTGAACCTTGGATAACTGGAAGATCGTCACCTGGGAAGTCATATTCTGACAATAGGTCACGGATTTCCATTTCAACCAATTCAAGCAATTCTTCATCGTCAACCAAGTCAACTTTGTTCATGAAGACGATAAGGTGTTTAACACCAACCTGACGTGAAAGAAGGATGTGCTCACGAGTTTGTGGCATTGGTCCGTCAGTTGAAGCTACTACAAGGATAGCTCCGTCCATTTGAGCGGCACCAGTAATCATGTTTTTAACATAGTCCGCGTGTCCTGGAGCGTCGATATGAGCGTAGTGACGTTTTTCAGTTTCGTACTCAACGTGCGCAGTGTTGATAGTGATACCGCGTTCGCGTTCTTCTGGAGCAGCATCAATAGACGCATAGTCTTTAGGTTGGTTAACTGATGAAGGCAAGCGACGTGCCAAAACAGTTGTGATAGCTGCAGTTAGGGTAGTTTTACCGTGGTCAACGTGTCCGATAGTACCAATGTTAACGTGTGGTTTACTACGATCGTATTTTTCTTTTGCCATTTGAGTAAAAGCCTCCAATAAAATATATTTTATAGATAGACAGTAGGCAATACAGTCTAACTTTCCTTACTATTTTATCAAATTTCAGCTAAATTGCAAGTGTTTTACAAAGTTTTTGTGAATTATTCTTAATCTGCTACTCCAAATGGTACTTCTACTCCTATCACTTCTTTGATGAAAAAGAAAAACCAGGAATTTCCTGACTTTTACTTAGCTAATTGTCTTTCTCTTTCTTTCATTATTTTATGATTTTCATACAAACGTGATAAGAACTTAGAAATTTCTTTTAAGATAGAATAGGTTGGTACTGCGACAATCATACCAATGACGCCATAGATGTTACTTGATAATAAAAGTAATACTAAAATCGTAATTGGATGAACCTTCATAACACTTCCTACGATTCGAGGATATAAGATATTACCATCTACCTGCTGAACAACGAGCATATAAATCACTGCAATCAGCATTCTATGGGGATCAGTGAATATATTTGCGATAATCATAGGAATCAAACCAATACTTGGTCCCACATAAGGAATGAGATTGGCCAATCCTGAAAAGATGGCAAAGACCAAAGCGTATTTCAAACCAATCACGCTATATCCGATAAAGGCCAAACAACCGATAATAATCGCATCAATTGCGACTCCACTAATATAGCGAGCAATTGTCGCATTCAAATTCTTTAAGAGACCTGAAATATGCAACTTATCTCTCTTTAAAACAGTGCGCTCAAGCATCGGTAAAAATTTGTTACCATCTAATAAAAAATAAACCAAAAACACAGGGGTCATAATAATAATCAAAACGGTACTAAAGAGAGCTGATAGAACACTTCCAACACTATTGGTCACACTATTTAGTATATTTTGTAAAATATCTACATAGGATAAATTTAACTGTTGAATAGTCGCTTGAATATCCAAATTTTGAAAGGCTGGATAAGTAGATAAATCCACAATCAAATCTTGTAAACGACTATAGATAGTCTGGCTAGTCGCAATTAAGCTGGTCAACTGATTGACCAAAATCGGTAAGAGATAGACTACCCCAATGACAAGCCCCCAAACCAAGGCACACAAGGTTAGTAGAATACCAATGATACGATTAATTTTGAAATACTTTTGTAAAAAATTTACAATAGGATTGGTCAAATAATATAAAAAGCCACCCAATAAAAATGGAATCATGATGGTGTTCGCTACGCTTACAAAAGGCGTGATAATCGCCCCCATCTCTCTCCATAGATAAAAAATGATTGTTAATAATAAAATCTCACTGGTCCAAAAAAATAATTTATTCTTACGAAACATGAGCTACCTCCATTCATATATTTTACCATACTTTCAAAAAAGCTTCTTTCTTCTATCATGAAACTGGGAATATTTTTTTCTTTATGTTAGAATAAACTTACTATGAAAAAAATCATTTTAACTCTACTAAGCCTATCCCTTATTGGGTCAGCTTCTACTGTTGCTGCACAAGATTTTAATATTACTGCTAAACATGCGATTGCTGTTGAGGCAAATACGGGCAAAATTCTCTATGAGAAGGATGCAACGCAACCTGTTGAAATTGCTTCTATAACAAAACTACTTACAGTTTATCTTGTCTATGAAGCCTTGGAAAACGGAAGTATTACACTATCTACCCCAGTAGATATTTCTGACTATCCTTACAAATTAACAACTAATTCTGAAGCAAGTAATGTTCCCATGGAGGCTCGCAATTATACCGTCGAACAACTACTTGAAGCAACAGTAGTATCTAGTGCTAACAGTGCAGCTATTGCCCTAGCTGAGAAAATTGCTGGCTCAGAGAAAGACTTCGTCGATATGATGCGTGCCAAACTCTTGGAATGGGGAATTAAAGATGCCACTATTGTCAATACAACTGGTCTGAACAACGAAACTCTCGGAGATAACATTTACCCAGGATCTAAAAAAGATGAGGAAAATAAGCTCAGTGCTTATGATGTTGCTATTGTTGCTCGTAACCTCATCAAAAAATACCCACAAGTCTTGGAAATCACAAAAAAACCTTCTTCTACTTTTGCTGGGATGACAATCACTTCTACCAACTACATGTTAGAAGGTATGCCGGCTTACCGTGGTGGTTTTGATGGACTGAAAACCGGAACAACAGATAAGGCTGGAGAGTCTTTTGTTGGTACTACTGTCGAAAAAGGCATGAGGGTTATCACAGTTGTTTTAAATGCAGACCATCAAGACAATAATCCTTACGCTCGGTTTACAGCTACATCTTCCCTAATGGATTATATCTCTTCTACATTCACACTTCGCAAAATCGTTCAGCAAGGCGATGCCTATCAAGATAGCAAAGCCCCCGTACAAGATGGAAAAGAAGATACGGTCACTGCAGTGGCCCCAGAGGATATCTATCTAATTGAGCATGTTGGGAATCAATCTTCCCAATCTGTTCAATTCACACCTGATTCCAAAGCAATCCCAGCACCACTTGAAGCTGGAACAGTGGTTGGCCATTTGACTTACGAAGACAAGGACTTGATTGGTCAAGGTTACATTACCACAGAACGTCCTAGTTTTGAAATGGTTGCAGAAAAGAATGTTGAAAAAGCCTTCTTCTTAAAAGTTTGGTGGAATCAGTTTATCCGCTTCATCAACGAGAAATTATAAAAAAATCGCGATTTAAACCGCGATTTTTTTGTTACAAGTTCATCTTCAAAGTCCTTGATTTTTAGTAAATCTAAAATCAAATTTTACCCAACTGACCCTTCCATCTCATAGCTAATCAAACGATTCAGCTCAACTGCATATTCCATTGGAAGTTCTTTTGTGAAGGGCTCCACAAATCCCATGACAATCATCTCAGTTGCCTCAGATTCTGACAATCCACGACTCATGAGATAATAGAGTTGTTCTTCAGAAATCTTAGAAACCTTTGCTTCGTGTTCCAAAGCTACTTGCGAGTTGTGAATTTCATTAAATGGAATAGTATCTGATGCTGACAAGTCATCCATGATAATGGTGTCACACTCAATGTGAGAAACAGATTTCTTAGAGTTCTTATTAAAGGTTACTTGTCCACGGTAGTCAACCTTACCTCCACCTTTAGCGATGGATTTAGACACAATAGACGAGCTAGTATGTGGAGCATTGTGGATCATCTTAGCACCAGTATCCTGGTGTTGCCCTGTATTGGCAAAGGCGATCGAAAGCATTGTTCCACGCGCCCCTTCTCCATCTAGGTAAACAGATGGGTATTTCATAGTCGTTTTGGCACCCAAGTTCCCATCAATCCATTCAACAGTGGCATCCTTTTGCGCTTTAGCACGTTTCGTTACCAAGTTATAGACGTTATCAGACCAGTTTTGGATAGTCGTATAACGCATATAAGCTCCATCCAAGGCAAAGATTTCTACAATGGCAGCGTGCAAGCTGTTGCTTGAATATGTTGGTGCTGTACATCCTTCTACGTAATGGACGCTTGCTCCCTCATCAACGATAATCAAGGTACGTTCAAACTGACCAGTATTTTCGTTGTTAATACGGAAGTAAGTTTGAAGTGGAATATCCACTTTGACCCCTTTTGGTACGTAGATAAAGGTTCCACCTGACCATACTGCTGAGTTAAGGGCAGCCAACTTGTTATCTGTCGGCGGTACCAACTTAGCGAAGTATTGTTTAAACAAGTCTGGGTATTCCTTGAGGGCAGAATCTGTATCTGTAAAGATAATCCCCAATTTTTGGAACTCTTCCTTCATATTGTGGTAAACCACTTCTGACTCGTACTGGGCAGAGGCACCAGCTAGATAAGCACGCTCAGCTTCTGGAATCCCAATACGTTCAAAGGTTTCTTTAATCTTTTCAGGAACCTCATCCCATGAACGAGCTGGTTTATCAGATGGTTTTTGATAATAAATCAGGTCATCAAAATCAATCTCTGACAAATCTGCTCCCCAAGTTTGCATGGGCATTTTTTTGAATGTTTCATAAGACTTCAAACGGAACTCTAACATCCACTCAGGTTCTCCCTTAGCAGCTGATAGTTCACGAATGACATCTTCGTTCAATCCTTTTCCTGTCGATAGGACAGGCTCTACATCATCATGGAAACCAAATTTATATTCACCAAGGTCAATTGGTTTTGGTTCTACTCTTTCTTCAGCCATAATATCCTTTCTTTCATTCTTCATTTCTACTGATTCATAAGACAAAAGAAACTTGCCTTACTTGTTTTCTTGATTTTCAATTGTTTTCTTCAGGGCATTCCAAGCCAGGGTTGCACACTTGATCCGTTGAGGGAATTTTGCAACACCTGACAAGAAGGCTGCATCGCCAAGACTATCTTGTCTGTCATCTTTTTGTCCTTGAACCATTTCAGAAAAAATAGTCGCAAGTTCTAAAATTTCTTGTTTGGTTTTTCCTAAAACAGCATCTGTCATCATGCTTGCAGAGGCAGTTGAGATGGTACAACCTGAATTTAGAAAAGCAATATCTTCCAAACGATTCTCTGCATCAAACTTGACAGAGAGATTGATAACATCCCCACAAGTCGGATTGTTGAGACTGATTTGTTCAGCGTCTTCCAACTTTCCTTGGTGATGTGGATTTTTCGAATGGTCTGCTACCACTGCCATATAAAGGCTATCTAGTTTAGAAAGTGCCATTGAAAAACTCCTTTGTCTTTTGTAAGGCATCGACTAGCTTGTCGCAATCTGCCTTGGTATTGTAGATATAAAAACTTGCACGGGCTGTTGCTGGAACTTCCAAATACTGGAGCAAGGGTTGAGCGCAATGGTGACCTGCTCGAACAGCCACGCCTTCATAATCCAAAGCAGTCGCAAGGTCGTGCGGATGAAGATTACCTAGGTTAAAGGCAATGACACCTGAACGTTGAGCCAAGTCCTGTGAACCATAAATTGTCAGTCCTTCAATCGCCTGCAGTTTTGGATAGACGTATGCGATCAATTCTTGTTCATGGGCTTCAATGGCATCCATACCGATGTTTTCTAAATAATCCACTGCAGCAGCAAGTCCGATAGCACCTGCCATATTTGGTGTTCCAGCCTCAAATTTCCAAGGCAATTCCTTCCAACTAGCAGATTGCTCATAGACGAAATCAATCATCTCACCGCCAAATTCAAGGGGTAACATTTGTTCCAGATACTTTTCTTTACCATAAAGAACACCGATACCAGTCGGACCAGCCATCTTGTGACCCGAAAATGCAAAGAAATCCACATCTAAGTCCTGAACATCAATCGTCATATGAGGCGTAGATTGAGCACCATCCACCACCATGATAGCTCTCACTTGGTGGGCCATTTGCGTGATTTCTTTAATCGGATTGACTACACCAAGAACATTTGAGGCGTGAGCTAGCGAAACAAACTTGACCTTGTCCGTCAATTTTGCTCGCAAGTCATCCAGATCCAAAGCTCCGTCTTTGAGATAAACATAGACAAGCTCCGCTCCCGTCTTGCGACAGGCCTCCTGCCAAGGAATAATATTGGAATGGTGTTCCATGACGGAAATCAAAACCTGATCTCCCTCAGTCAGGATTTCCTCAGCAAAGCGAGCTACCCAGTTAAGACTAGTTGTCGTTCCTCTGGTGAAGAGAACTTCCTTTGTTGAGCCTGCATTGATAAACTTACGAATGGTTTCACGAGCGGCTTCATAGGATGCTGTCGCACGCTCTGCCAAGGTATGAACCCCACGATGAACATTGGCATTGTCCTGCTCATAATAGCGGTTAATCGTTTCCAGAACTGCTAGTGGTTTTTGTGTCGTCGCAGCATTGTCCAAATAAACCAATGGTTCATCGTTGACAATCTGGTCTAAAATTGGAAAATCCTTGCGAATCGCTTCTACATCTAACATAGGCTTCCCCTTAGCGTTTTGACAATTTCTCTTCGATCGTTGCAATCATTTCATCACGAACTTCCTTGACTGGAATCTCAACGATAACGGATCCAAGGAAACCACGAACAACCAAACGCTCTGCAGTTGCCTTGTCCAAGCCACGACTCATGAGGTAGTACATATCTTCTGGATCTACCTGACCAATAGAGGCTGCGTGTCCTGCAGTTACGTCATTTTCATCAATCAAAAGAATTGGGTTAGCATCTGAACGCGCTTGGTCTGAAAGCATAAGAACACGGCTCTCTTGTTGGGCATCTGCTCCCTTGGCACCCTTGATAATGTGGCCAATACCATTGAAGGTCAAGGTTGCTTTTTCAAGAATAACCCCATGTTGAAGGATATTTCCAATTGAGTTGCAACCATAGTTAGTCACTCGAGTATCAATTCCTTGTACCTGACGGCCACTTGAAAGAGCTACAACCTTGAGATCTGCATGGCTACCATTTCCAATCAAGTCGCTATCAAAGTCCGCAACGACGTTCCCTTCGTTCATGACACCGATTGCCCAGTCAATGCTTGCATCGTTGCCTAATTTACCACGACGGCTAATGTAGGCAGTGACGTTTTCGCCTAGACGGTCAATAGCCGCAAACTTGACTTGCGCACCTGAACGTGCAATCACTTCAACTGTGATATTGGCAGTTGCTTTGGAACTTCCTTCACCGCGTGACTCTAAACGCTCCAGATAACTAATCTTAGAATTTTTACCAGCGATAATCATAATATGCTTGTTAAACGGCACATCACTATCGCTGTCTTGATAGAAAATTCCTTCGATTGGTTCTTTAATCTCAACATTATCAGGAATATAGAGAACAGCACCACTATTGAAATAAGCTGTATGATAGGCTGCCAACTTGTCATCGTCATACTTAACTGATGACATGAAGAATTCCTCAATAAGCTCTGGAATTTCTTCTAAAGCTGAATGAAAGTCTGTAAAGACTACACCTTGTTCAGCCAACTCAACTGGAATTTGTTCAAAAACAGTCTGCGTTCCTACTTGCACCAACTTCAAGTGGTTATCTAGTGCAGTGAAATCTGGAACATTTGCTGATGGCTCACTTTCTGTAATCGTTCCATCACCCAGATTCCAACGGTGGAATTTGACACGCTCAATAACTGGTAATTCTAAACTCTCAATCTTATCAAAAGCTTTTTGACGGAGGTCAGCCAACCAGCTTGGTTCAGCGTGCATTTCTGAAAAAAGTTTAATATTTTCTTTAGTCATTTACTTCTCCTAAAAGATACGAGGGAATTACAATTCTTCCTTGTAGTCGTAGCCAAGTTCTTCAGCTAGTTTTGCGTATCCTTCACGTTCCAAACG
>CAKQBM010000057.1 GCA_934216185.1 uncultured Streptococcus sp.
TTTCTTGTACCAGTGAGCTGATTTCTTAGGATAACGTTCTTGAGTTTCAAAGTCTACATAGAAGAGACCGTAACGTTTTTCATAACCGTTTGACCATGAGAAGACATCCATTAATGACCAGATGAAGTAACCTTTTACATTCGCTCCATCTGCAATGGCATCAGATAAGACTTCCAAGTGTTGTTTCACGTAATCAATACGGCCATCATCATAAACAGTATTGTCTACAAACTCATCTTTATATCCAAGACCATTTTCAGTGATGTAAATCTTCTTGTAGTTAGGGTAATCTTTCTTCACGCGCATGATTTGGTCATACAAACCTTGAGGGTAGATAATCCAATCCCAATCCGTACGTGGTACATAGTCAGGAGCTACACGACGACCAACACCTTTGATTTGGTATTTAGAGCTTCCTTTCTCACCCTTACCATTATGGATAATTTCAGTTTCTCCATCAAATGCTTCCATCCAATCACTCATATAGTAGTTGATGCCTAGAAAATCATTCAAGTCTTTTGCAGCTTCTAATGCTGTAAAATCTTCTTCACGAAGATCCAAGCTACCACCATTGACTGATAAGATATGGTTAACACCTTTCATCGTTTCAGCTGAATAGCGACCTAGATAAGTTGCATCCAAGATAAATTTATTGTGAATAATATCTTCCAACTCAGCTGCACGAACATCTGCTGGATTTTTAGGATCCAAAGGATACTTAGTTGGCAGAGCGTGAACAACACCAATTTCACCTTTATATCCTTTATCTTTATATAGTTTCACAGCGCGTGCATGAGAAACCATCATATTGTGATGCGATTGGAAAACTTTGGCAAGGTCGTACTGAATACCTGGAGGGAATTTACCAACCAAGTATTGACCATCACCAATTGGCCCAATTTCATTAAAGGTTGTCCAATAGTTTACTTCTGGGAATTCTTCAAAACAGAAAGCCGCGTAGTCTACAAAGTGTTCAATGTTTTCACGATTTAAGAAGTCGCCATTTGAGTGGAGAGCTTCTGGTGTGTCAAAGTGATGAAGAGTTACAAATGGCTCAACGTGACGTTTGTGACACTCTGCAAATAGATTATGATAAAATTCAACACCTTTAGCATTTACTTGACCGTAACCGGTTGGGAAAATACGTGACCAAGCAATAGAAATTCGAATACCATTGACACCATACGCTTCTGCTAACTTGAGATCAACTGGATATCGATTGTAAAAATCACTAGCTGGCTCCGCAGTGTACCAGTAGTTATCTTCAAGATATTTATCCCAAGCAACTGGTCCTTTTCCATCAGTATGTGTAGCACCTTCTGCTTGATAAGCAGCTGTTGCGCCACCGAAAATAAAGTCTTTTGGAAGTGTTTTTGTCATTTTTTTCACCTATTTCTTGATTTAAAATAAAGTAAAAGTGAGAGGAGAGGAGTCAGTGAGTCCTCTCCTCTCACTTCTTGTACCAAGTCACCAAATTGTGACATGAGGAGGTAAAAACGATATCTTTTTACCGACGAATTAATAAGGCGATTAGGAAATTCGCCATAGCGATTTCCGTAACGATAGGAGACTATTTCAGAGTCCCTATCGTTAATCGAATTGAGCTTGTACAAATGCAAGAGCACCTTTTCCATCACGGGTTAATTTGATGTATTGAGCGCCTTCTGTCTTGGCAAGTTTAATACCAAGTTTATCTGTTTCTGCTTTCATATCTTCAAAGTTTGAGGCAACTTGAGGGGCAAGGATAACTAAATCAAACTCTGGCAACATTTCACGGTGAGCTCCATAGCCACCTGCTGCTGCTTTCACAGGAACATTGTACTCTGCAGCTGCCTTGTTCAAAGCATTTGCAAGAAGTCCACTTGTCCCTCCACCGGCACAAAGAACGAGGACATTTGTTTCTTTAGTAATTGTATTTTGAGCTGCTTCTACACCTGCTTTTTCAAGAATAGCATCTGCTTTCGCAGTGTTGAAGTTTGCAGCAACTTTTTCTTTCAATTCATCATTAGATTTACCTGAACGTTCTTCTTCAAGAATTTGTTCATCATAAACTTTAAGGAATGGGTAGTAAATAACTACGTCCACTACGATAAGTAACGCAGCAAGGATGAATGATAGAACTTGGAAGTTAGTACCAAGAACTAGACCTAGTGGAGCTGGAGTTGTCCATGGTAGATTAGCAGTAAATGAGTTCATTCCAAGTGTTTCAATAAAGAATTTGAAAATCCATACGTTTGCGATTGGAGCAAAGATAAATGGAATGAAGAAGATTGGATTCAATACAAGTGGTGCACCAAACAAGATTGGTTCGTTTACACCAAAGAAAGTTGGAACTACTGAAGCACGACCGATTGCACGGTTACGTTTTGATTTTGTTAACCACATGAACATGAATGGAACAACCAGTGTCGCACCAGTACCACCCATGGTAACGATAAACATTTGTGTACCTGAAGTAAGGATCTTATCAGCGTGCATTCCTTGTTGAATCAAGTTTAAGTTTACTTCAGCATTTGCATAAGTAATAGCTGCGATAGCTGGTTCAACGATTGAAGGACCATGAATCCCTACGAACCAGAAGAAGGCAAAGGCACCAAAGATGATTGTAATTCCAAGGTAACCATCAGCAGCAGAGAATAGAGGAGCAAAGAACTTACCAATTGATTCCGCAACACTCGCACCAACAAAATGACGTGCAAGCAAGTCAAGAGCATAAAGAGAAACAACTGAAAGCGTGAAAGGAATAACGTCTTTAAAGACTTGTGAAATATTTGGTGGAACTTCGTCAGGCATACGAATTGTTACATTATTTTTCACACAAACTTTATAGATGCTTACTGTTACAAATGCAGCTAGAAAGGCTGAAAGCAAACCTTTTGTTCCTAGGAAACCGGTAGCAAGACCGTTTTCAATAGGGTCAGCTGCCAACATCAACAATCCAACAATGGCTGCCAAAAGTGTTGACATATAGTTGATTTGATTGGTTTTCTCCATACTACGGTTGACTGAGTCAGTCAATGACTTAGCTGTTGTACCAGCTACCAAGAGAGCCAAAATTCCCATTGAATAGCTGTATGGTTTCATCAGAAAGGCTACAACTTCATCAGACCATTTAAATCCCCATGAGTTTGGTACAAAGGCAATCAAGATAAAGATACTTGAGAAGAGAATAACAGGCATACCTGCAATGAAACCATCACGAATAGCACGAAGGTAGATATTACGCGACAGTTTCTCAAAGAAAGGCTTTCCTTTCTCGATAAATGCAATTAGTTTATTCATTATTTAACTCCTCTCTTGTAGAGTTCAATTAAATGATGCATCAAATCTTTTAACAAAATAGTTGTCATCAAGTGATCTTGGCCATGCATCATGGTTACACTATAAGCCAAATCTTCACCAGCTGCTTCCTTGGTCAATAGACTTGTTTGGGCATGATGAGCTTCAGCAATGCAAGAACCTGCTTCCTCAACTAAGCTATCCGCTTTTGCAAAATCACCAGCTTCAGCAGCTTTTAAAGCTTCCAATAGTTTTGAACGAGCGTCGCCCGCATAAGCTACGATTTCAAAACCTAACAATGTTACTTCTTCTCTATTCATAATAGAGACCTCCTTATATGTTATAATTTATTATTTTAAAGCAATCTTTGGATATGTAAGACTATATAAACACGTTCACTTCTATGAAGTTCAACACCAGTTTCACTAGCAATTATCCGATAAATTTTATCGCCTATTTCATAGGCCAAGGGATAAACCATCTCAATATATCCTTCCATATCCAACAGGGAAGTATTGTCACTTCTAGATCGGTCAAGGTATTCTAGAAAGTAATTTAGATGAACCATAAAGCGATCAAATAAAGGAGCATTTTCCTTTCTTCTTACAATATTATGGTTTGCAAGTTCGCGCTTGATATGCTCAATAATTTGCTTTGATTGATCAATCTGTAAATTTATACCTTGATTGTCTCCACCTTTTGCATTGATAAAATGTAACGCAATTCTTTCCGTCTCATTATCTGGAAAACTATCCAACAACTTTTTCTTAAACATATCAAGTGCATATTCTGCCATTTCAAATTCTAGTGGATAATCAACAGAAATATCTGGAAGTTTACCATCTTCGTAAATTCCCTTATGAATAGCTTGATAAGCACTGTAAATATGGTCTGTCAAAGTTACATATAGATACTCTTGAAAAGGATAATGATATTTAGATATTAGAGAATTAATAACATCATAAGTTACCGTAATAAAATCAAGAGGGACATCCTGTAATAAAGTTAGAAAATTATTCTTAGATTCTTCTGTATTCAATCTAAAAACCTTTTCAATTTTACTTGGAACAATGATATCACCCTTTTTCTTCTGAAAAGCGATACCATTTCCTGTTATCATTACTTCCTCATGATTTTCATTTTTCGCTAAAGCAACATTATTATTGATAACATTAACAACACGAAACATCTACTTCTCCTTTCCTATAAAATTTAAATTGAACTGAATGAAACAAAAGAGACCACAAATGGGCATAACTCACCAGAGTGAACGTTACTTTCCTCATTTGTAGTCTCGCCTAATATTACTCAGTAACGATCCACTCTATTCAATCTTTGATAGTATTATATCAAAAATAAGAACTATTGTAAACCCTTACTCAAATTTTTTTTGTTCATTTCAAACATTTTTTAGTTTAGTTTTTCCAACACGAATTGAACAGCCTTTTCTGGATTTCTTGTAAGATTTATGTATTCTGCTCCCTCTGTCGCAATTAATTTAATACCTAATTTTTCTGTATCTTTTTTGATATCATTATAATAGGTTTTTACTTGTGGTGCCAAAATTACCATGTCATAGTATTTCATAATTTCATAATGTGAGCCATAAGCTCCGGCTGATGAGCTTAATGGTAAATTTAAACTGCTTGCACCTTCCGTAAGTGCATTAGCTAACATTGCACTAGTTCCAGCGCCAGCACACAATACTAAGATTTTAATCTCTTTTTCAAGTTTCACAGTTTCACTTTCATCTACTTTAGTAGAATTGTTAGTTTCAGATTTATCTACTGTATTAGCATTTTTTGTTTCTTCACTAAGCAACACTTTATCATACGCTTTACAAAATGGATAATAAATTATAAAATCAACAACTAATAATAACACTGTGAAGACAAAGCTAATGGGTTGAAAATGTGTACTCATTAGATTTCCAATTGGCCCTGGCGTAGCCCATGGTAAGACATGCATATATCCATTCATTCCTAATACACTAATAAAAAACTTACCTAAAATTACATTTACAATTGGTGCTAAACAGAACGGTACCAGAAAATATGGATTTAGAACAATTGGTGCAGCAAACAGAAGAGGTTCATTTACTGCAAACATTACTGGTACAATTGATGCCTTTCCTACAGCTTTTAACTGTTTAGATTTCATAAAAAGAATAAATATAATTGGAACGATAAAAGTTGCACCTGTACCTCCCAATTCTCCCACGAAATTACCAAAATTTTCGGTCAGAGCATGAAACGGATGTTGACCATTTCTAAATAGTTCTAAATTGGCTTCTGTATTGCCATATAAAGCTGCAGCTAATCCTGGTTTAACTACGGATGGACCATGAACACCAACAAACCAAAAGAATGGTACTAAAAACCAGATAATTGATAATCCAAGATAAGTTTCAGCACCTTGAAAAACAGGCGATAAAATTTTTGAAAAAACTTCTGCAAATGGCACATTCAAGTAATATCTGGTTGCAATATCTATTATCGCTGCAAAAAATACTGAAAAAGAAAACGGGAAAACATCGCGAAAATTCTGTGAGATACTACCAGGAACTTCCTTAGGCATTTTAATTGTAATATCTTTTATTACACAAAATTTATAAACATTTACTGTTATAAACGCTGCGACAAATGAAGAAAGAATACCTTTAGTTCCAAAGAAATCCCCTTGAAATGCTCCATCCATTTTAGTCACAGCTAATAATAGAAAACTGACTATAGAAGCTAGCATAACTGATACTTCATTTATAACTTTTCCAGAAGGCATTTTTCTATTCATACTTCCAGCTAAACATCTAGCTGTTGTACCAGCTACCAATAAACCTACTATCCCCATTGAATAATCATATATTTTCCATAACCATGTCTCAAAACTTTCTGGCAACTTGATACCAACTAAAGGAGGTATTGCTGCACATAAGATGAAAAGGCTAGAAAATAATATTACTGGCATAGCTGTTAGAAAACCATCTTTTATAGCAGTCAAGTATATATTTGCAGAAATACGCTGAAATAATTCTTGATGTTTTTCAATTTGTTTAATAATTCCATTCATTTTATTTCCTCCTCTAAATTATAGTTTTAGTTTGACTAACTAACTTATACCAATAAGCTGATTCTTTAGGGTATCGTTTCTGAGTTTCAAAGTCGACGTAGAACAACCCATATCTTTTATCATAGCCGTTAACCCAAGAAAATACATCCATTAAAGACCAAATAAAATATCCTTTAACATTGACACCATCGTCAATTGCTCTTGAAATTGATTCAAAGTTTCCTCGAAGATAGTCAATTCTAGGTTCATCTAATATAATTCCATCAGTGAATTCATCTTTAAAACCAAGGCCATTCTCAGTAATATAGATTTCCTTATAGTTTGGATACTCTTCTTTTATAAACGTCAACAAATCATATAAACCTTCCGGATAAATAATCCAATCCCAATCTGTCTTAGGAAGGTCTTCTCTTGGTACTCTTTCTCCAACTCCTTTAATCCGATAAACTTGAGTTCCTTTTTCACCTGTCGTATTATAAAATAAAGTACTCTCTTCCTCGTAGGCTTTTACCCAATGACTGACATAGTTATTAATACCTAAGAAATCATTTCTTTCTGAAGCTTTTCTCATCTCTATAAAATCATTGCTATCAATTGAAACAGACATATTATTTTTATAGAGTATTTCCTGAACAAGATTCCAAGTTGAAGAACTATACTCCCCTAAATATGTTGCATCTAATAGAAAACGGACTGATAAAGCTTCATCAACCTTTGCAGCATGAATGTCTTCTGGTTTATCACTATATGGATACTTTGGTTCCAAAGAATGTACAACACCTATTTTACCTCTATAATTACCTTCTTTAAAAATATTAACTACCCTTGCATGAGCATACATCATGTTGTGAAGACACGTAATTACCTTTTCAAAATCAAATTTTATTTCTGGAGGAAAAACTCCCGTCAAATATTGATTAGTTGCAAGTGGATAAATCTCATTGAAAGTGCTCCAATATTCAATTTCTTTAAATTCTTCAAAGCAGAATTTAGCAAAATTTACAAAATGTTCAATATTTTCCCTATTTAGAAAATCTCCTTTTTCAAATAAATTTTTTGGTGTATCAAAATGATGAATCGTTACAAATGGTATAATACCATTACTTATACATTCCGAGAAAACGGAATGATAAAAATCTACTCCAAGCTGGTTTACTTCCCCAAAACCATCTGGAAAAATTCTACTCCATGCAATAGACAACCTAATACTATCTATATTAAATTTTTTACATAATTCAATATCAACCGGATATTGATGATAAAAATCACTAGCTGGTTCTGCTGTATAGCGTCCTTTTTCAATTAAAAAACTATCCCATGCTACTGGTCCCTTCCCATCAATTTGAGTTGCACCTTCAGCTTGATATGCAGCAGTAGCTCCACCCATGATAAAATCTTTTGGTAATGTCCTCATTTGTTCTCCTTTTCTTTTTTCTAATAACATTGTAGATCTTGTTTTTCCTCCTTTCTAAACAAAAAACCGCAAATAGTCTAGCAAAAGCTAAGATTATTTGCGGTTTCGCCTTTAAGTTACGATCCACTATTATTAGTTTATTGTTATAACTATATTATATCGTTATTTATTCTGTTTGTCAATAGAAAATTGAATATTTTGTGTGATAAAAACTGAAGGAAATAATAGCTAATAATTAAATCGCTGGGTTCTAACCTGGCTTCCTCCACGGAGCTTGTTATGAATTTAAGCTCAGGAAATTTCGATTGTGCCACCTGATTCATTTCTGGAATCTCTTCTATCCCAATAAAACGAACTTCTTTTTTAGACTTGTGACGCTGGTATAATTTACCAATCAGATTACCCGTTGCAGAGACTAGCTCATAACATAAGGAATGGTCACGAATAAAAAAATCGCTTAGATGACAAACAAGGTCATGTCCTTCATCATATAAAGGAATGGATTATCTAACATGCTCATCAAAATGTTGAGCTACACCATTACCAAAACTCCATTGTGTTCCATTTTGAATAACAATATCATTTCCAACTTCCATAGACTACTCCTCTTCTCCCTTGACTTTCCAGTTTACCAATACCAATGCTAATACAACCATCGAACCCCCAAGAACCAAATTCAATGTAAACGGCTCATGTAAGCCCATAATAGAAAAGATAGTTGAAAATACTGGAACTAAAAACAAGAAACTGCTAGCTACTGTTGCTCCCCTTTGTCCTAGACTATAAAACCACAGTCCAAACGAACCAACAGACGCGGGAATAATTAACCATATAAACCAAACCCAGCCCCAAAATCCTAAATTTAGAAAGTTATAACTTTCATGCACAGGTATTGAGAATAAGTAAAGGAATACCCCACCTAATAACAATTGCCAAGCTGTAAATATCCACGGACCATTATCAAAAGGAATCTTCTTAGTGACAACTGTATTGATAGACCAACAAAATGAACCAAGTAAAGCAAACAAAGCACCTAAACTAAACGCAGATACATCTAATCCAATACAAGTAACAACTCCAGCCACACCTAATACTAAGGCACTTATCTTCTGAATAGTCAATGTATCCTTTAACAAAAAATGCGCTAAGAAAGCTAACCAAAGAGGATTCGTAAATAAGATAATGGAAGACATCGATGATGACACATCATGAGCTAGGGCAAGATTAAGAAATCCCATGGTTCCAGCTGTCTGTAAGAGTCCGATAGTAATAACCAGTATAAACCCCTTTATCTTGCTACCTTGACTTTTAGGGATGATAGTCCCTCCCTTGCCAAATAAAAACGATAATACCAACATCACTAACCCAGCAATAATAAATCGAACACCCCCAAGTAATAATGGAGGAGTCTTTTCAACTACTATGAGGTACTTCCCCGTTGGAAAAGACGACCCCATAAAAAGTGTGGTAAGTAATATAGAAATGAAAAAAATAAAATTTGAACCTCGTTTCATTTTTTACCCTTCTTTCAAAAGATATTGATGATATTTTTTGTCTTTTATTCTACTCTTTTAAAAATGAATGTCAAGAGATTTATCAAAAAATTCCAAGATTATTTTTTTAAACTCCTATGTATTGAGAAAAAAACAAAAAAAGACTATACTGGTAATTGTGGATAATGATTATCTTTTTATATGGAGGTACAAACATGCGATTGTCATCAGGTTGGGAACAGTCAGTCTATGTCTTACTCATGTTAGATCAGCTCCCTGAAGGAAAATATATCAATACAATTTCCTTGAGTGAACGGCTAGAAGTTTCAGATTCTTATTTGAAAAAAATTATAAAACTATTAGACAACGAAGGGTTGGTTAAATCCGTTAGAGGGAAAAATGGAGGCGTTGCTCTTTCTAAACCCCTCAGCCAAATCACCTTTTACGATGTATTTGTAGCTATAGAAGGAAAAAATCGAATCTTTGAAAGTCAAAATCTTCTAAAAAAATTCTTAGGCAACGAGGAAAGTAAAAAGGCTAAAAGATGCGTTGTAACCAACTCTCTTGATATTATTGAAAACACTTTAGTTGCAACCCTGACTTCTATTACACTCAGCCAGGTAGCCCATCAATCTGAGATTAACTATGATTTAACCGATATCAGAAATTGGGTCAATAAATGCCAAAACTAGCTGGAGAAAAAATTTTTCAGCTAGTTTTTATAAATCCTTGACAAATAATTTTACAAGGACTATAATATATTTGAAGATATAACCTATCTTCTATATCGTCAACAATGTTCTTTCATTGCATGCTTTTGGATAGCTAAAGAAAGAAGGTTCTTATGAAAGTTATTTTAGCTACTGACCAAGATGGTTTCCAACTGAAAGAAACCGTCAAACACTATCTGCTTCATTCTGGTTATGAAGTAATTGACCTCAACTCTACACAAGGTTCTGCGGATTTCGTTGATTCTACTGTCAATGCTATTACAGAGTTTAGAAAATATAAGCAAGCTCGTGCTATTCTTTTTGACAAGTTTGGACATTCTTTTATGCCTGCTAATAAGTTTAAAGGTATTATCTGCGCCGCTGTTTCCGATGAACACTCTGCCATGATGACTATTCGACACAATTCTACTCCAATCATTTCACTTGGTTCTGGAATTACAGGTGATGTTTTAGCAGTTGAAATAGTCAAAGCCTTTCTTGAGCACAACTATGATGCTGGTCGTCACCAAGTTCGCATTGATATGCTGAACAAGCTCTGCTAGGAGGTATTCCCATGAAAATTGCTCTCGGTTGTGATCACATTGTAACAGATGTGAAGATGAAGATTTCAAAACACCTAAAAGAACAAGGTCATGAAATCATTGATGTTGGTACTTATGATTTCGTCCGTACTCACTATCCTATTTATGGTCGCTTAATTGCAGAGGAGGTCGTCAATGGACGGGCTGACTTTGGAGTTGCTCTTTGCGGTACAGGTGTTGGAATTGCTGTATCTGCTGATAAAGTTCCTGGAACTCGAGTTGTACTTGTCGGAGATGTTGCGACTGCTCGTTCCGCTCGTGAAAATCTCAATGCTAATATTGTTGCTTTCGGTGGTGCTATCCTAGGTATCAATTTCATTAACAACATTGTAGATGAATTTATCAATACCAAGTACAAACCAAGTCCTGAAAAAGAGGAATTGATTGCGAAAATTGATAAACTATCTGAAGTGAGCCCAGATGTAGCTGCCAATGATCATATCTTCGATGAAGAGAATGCCAAGTGGAATCGTGGAGAATATCACGATTAACTTACATTCCTTCTTATATATAGTGAATTGAAATAAAATATGAACAAATTGGTTTGGAAAGCCAAATCAATTTCTAGCACTGCTTTAGAAATTGTAGTGTACTATTT
>CAKQBM010000058.1 GCA_934216185.1 uncultured Streptococcus sp.
AACAACTTGAAGAATTGCAAAAAGAATTCGGTGAAAAATTCATCATCTTCCCAAATCCAATGTACGGATCATGGGAAACAGCTGTCTACGCTGGCAATAAATTGGATGCTAAAGGTCAAGTGGAAGAACGTCAAAAGGCTTTGCAAGGTTTTGATAAATAAAACAACTTTGTACTAAACAGAACATATATAAAGTCATTTAACTGCTTCTCAACTTACAAAATTCAAAGCAAAAAGGGGACAAGAAAGAATTCTGATAATCAGAAAACTTTCCTGTTCCCTTTTTATAGTGGATTGAATTTAGAATAGTACACTATGACTTCTAATTCATTTTTAGAAATTTATTGAAATCAGCTAATAGATTTTTCACATTTTATTTCAATCCACTATAAATAAGGAAGTGAGTGAATCTCATCTCCCACTCCCCTTAGAGAACACCTTTTTTCAAAATGATATTCCCGTATAGCGCCGATTCGCCTGTTTGAATAACTAAATAAGCTCTTTCAGCTTGTTGATAAAATTCAAATCGCTCAAATTCTTTTATTTCTGCATCTTTATGATAAGCTTCCAATAAAGATTTATATTCATCCCAAATAACAGGAACTGTTGAATCTCCTGGAACAACCTGCATCAAGCCAACTTGATAATCACTATAAGTATCCAAGGGAAGCAAGGTTAAAATGGCATCCAATAGCACTGGAACTCCATGACCATCACAACGCACTACCCTTTTACCGATTCTATGGGCTGGGAAATTGGCATCCGCTATCACCAATTCATCCCCATGTCCCATCTCCATCAAATACTTAACCAATTCCGGGCTAATAATTTTAGGAATATGTTTTAGCATTTATTCCCTCTTTCCGTTTATAAAACTAATTTTCCACTACACCATGAATTACCTCAATAATTTTTTCTCCATTCATAGTACCATAGTCCATCATATTAATGACCTCAACTTTAATATCCCTTGATCCAACCACCTCTTTGACAGAATCTTTTTGAAAAGCTACTTGAGGACCTAAGAAGATTGCAGAAACTTCTTGTTTATCTAACTCTTCACGTAATTCACTTGTTGGAACAGCGAAAATATTGTAATCATAATTTCTGCTTTCAGCTGCTTTTCTCAATTTAGCAACTAACATACTTGTACTCATACCTGCTGAACACGCTAAAATAACTGTTTTTGTCATTATAATTTCCTTCTTTCATATACTATTACTATATAATTTTTATTTGAGTATTTTGTTCAAAATGTTTAATTATTTGTTGTCCACTTAAAAGAAATTCTACAGTAGCATTTCTTTTAGAAATTGCGACTAAACTAGAAATATTACTATCTTTCCACTCAATGTTAAGAATAATTCCCGATTTACAAACAAATCCATTTAACTCCCCACTATCTAATTCTTGAGGAAGTGCAGGGAGAAGATATACTTTATCTCCAAAGTCTTGTACAATCAATTCAATAAATCCATTGGTAGCTCCAAAATTGCCATCTATCTGGAACGGGGGATGATTGTCTAGTAAATTATTTAAAGTTGAACATGCAAATAGCTTTTTAATATTCTCAAAAGCCTCTTTTGGTCGATTAAGATGCGCCCAAAAATTAATAATCCATGCACAGCTCCAACCTGTATGTCCTCCTCCGTTTTTCAGACGACTTTCCAGAGTATTTAGTGCAGCTACGTATAATTCTGGAGTTTTATCTTTGGTAATTTCATTACCAGGGAAAAGTCCAAATAAATGTGAGATATGTCTATGGCCAGGTTCACTTTCTTCATAATCATCTTGCCACTCCATAATCATCTTTTTACCATTAATTTTTGTCTTTGGCAATTTTTCAAGCATATATTTTGCAGCTTTCTTGGAGTCTTGCGAAATGTATCTCTCTGGTAATTCCAAAAGATTATTTAGAAACTCTCTAACAATCTGAATATCCATTGTTGGACTAATACATAATTGTCCTCTTTCACCATTAGAAGCAATATAAGTGTTTTCAGGTGAGACAGATGGACCTGTATTTAACACACCATTAAATTCAAATAGATAACTTTGAATAAACTTCCAATTTTCCTGGATTACTTCAAAGTATTCTTCAAGAAATTCATCATTTTTAGAATACTTATAGTGTTCAAAAATATGAAGTGCAAGCCAGATTCCACCCATTGGCCAAATGGTAGCTGGCATATAAAAATCCGACGGCGCTGCATCCCCGAATATATCAGTATTATGGTGAAGTACTGTTCCTTCAGCATTGTACATGACCTTAGCAACTCTACGTCCATTTTTCAGAGCTTCTTTTTGAAATTCGAATAATGGTAAATGTAAGTCACCTAAACCAAGTTTTTCACAAAACCAATAATTCATTTGAATATTTATATTGATTGTATAACGACTACCCCATGGCGGTGTAAACTCTTTACTCCAAATACCTTGAAGATTTGCAGGAAGGCTACCCTTTCTACTTGAAGAAATGAGTAAATATTTCCCAAAGTTAAAATAAGCCTGGCACAAAGAAAGTATCACTTCACCATTTTTGGCCTGATTAATAGCTTCTGGTAAATAAAGATCTTCGCTAGCACCTTTTAATTGAAGAGATGATCGATTAAAAAGTTCTGAAAAATCAGAGATATGCTCCGCTAGAAGAGAAATAACATCTTCATTCCTATTTTTCTTTAATGCTTCAATACACCATTCTTTTGGATTGTTGGATCGTATACTAGTTCTACCAACAATTCCAATTGTTACTTTTGTAGCATCTGTAATAATAATTCTAGAATCACAATATTCTACTTTTCCGTCACATGAGTGAATGTTTAACCCCATCGTAAAATCGATACCATTAGTCTTATTACCGTTATACCCAGATAAAAGAATAGCTTCATCTTCAACCCCAAGTTCGTCAATGTATGATTCACTTTGTCCACTGACGGGACTCCGTCGAAGTAGATAGCATTCAATATTAATGTTTCGTCCTTCAATAGTGTAAAACATTTCATTACGAGGATATGAAATAAAGCAAGTTCTTGTTTCATAGCTCCCTTTACGATTATACTTCATATCCACTTTACCTTTAGTGACATCTAATATTCTTTGATAATCTGTATAATCTGTAGAGACAAGTGATTCAATATGAACTTGTCCTAATGGTTCATAATGTCTAGGGTGAGGAGAATTAGCAAAGAGATATCTCTCTGCTAATTGGTGGGCATCATTCACCCGCTGCTCTTTTAAAGCAGTACGTACTTCTTCGATATGTTTTCCAGAATTATTATTTAAACGATTCACTTCCCAACCTGAGTATAATGAATCTTCATTCATAAAAAGGATTTCATGATTAGGATTTCCTTGTACCATAGCTCCTAAGAATCCATTCCCAATAGGAAAACAGTCTTCCCAGTTTGCTGATGGTGTTTTAAATATCATTCTGGTCATAATCTATTATCCTTGTGCTTCTGCCAAATCTTGTTCGTCTTTTAAGAACTGCTTATCCATTGCTTTTACAAATGGTAAGTATCCAAAGAAACCAACAACAATTAGTAAAATTTGGACTAAAGAACCAAGAATATTGAAGTTAGTAGAAATGAAACCACTTAAAATAATCGGAGTAGTCCATGGAATTGGAACAACTGGAATTGGAGCAATATGTAATACTGCTAAAGCATATACCAAGAAGAATTGTAGTAAGTAAACAAAGATAAATGGAATGAACAAGTAAACATTCATCACAACTGGTAAGCCATACATAAATGGTTCATGTACCAAGAAGATTGATGGAATCCATGAGAATTTACCCATTGAGCGAGCTCTTTCAGATTTACATCCGAAAATTAATGCCAAAGGAATTGAGAAGTTAAATACTCCTGAATAAACTTCCCAGAATGTTAATGAAACGATATATGGCAACGTTTGACCAGCATTATAAGCATCTAAATTGGCTGCCATCATTGTCAATAAGATTGGTCTCCAAACTACACCTACGACATTAGCTCCGTGAATACCGAAGAACCATAATGTTTGTTGAATTAAAATAAAGATAGCAATCGCCCAAATACTATCTCCTAAAGAAAGTAATGGCTGAGTGAACATTTGATACATAAATTCTGAGAAATAACCATATGGTGTTAATGAGAATATGTATCTAATAACTAAGAAAATCATCATTACAAAGAACATTGGAATTAATGAAGTAAAGCTCTTTGTAACATTTTCAGGAATGGCATCAGGTAGTTTGATAGTATAATTTTTATTAATAAAATAGCTATAAATTTTTAATGAAATAAGTGTAGTGATTAGTGAAGTAAAAATTCCAGATGCATTAAACACAGAAGTTGGAATGACCCCATTAACAAACACTTCTTTAACAGCTTGTCCTGCCACTTCTCCTGCACCTTTAAAACTAAAGTTAGAAACAAGTAGGAATGAAAGGAAACTTACGATAATACCGTATAACTTATTTATTTTTAACTGCCCACTATAGGAATTAGAAACTGCAATTAAAATAGTTACAGTAAGCATCCCAATAGTAATCGTTCCTAATTGAGAGAAAAAATTAACTAAGAAGTTATTCAAATCTGGAGCAGCCTTATCCAAGAATGGCAAATTTGCCATCAAGATTCCAAATGCACCAACAATCGTTACTGGTGTTGTAGCAATCATACCGTCACGAATCGCGACAAACTCTTTTGTTTCATTTAATTTATTAGCTATGGGATTAGCTATTTTTTGTAATTTATCAATAAATTTATTTAACATATTTTTCTCCTATTTTATCCGTACAGTGGCCCCAACAATTGACATGCACGATAGTCTGCTGATTCTAGATCATCTGTTCCAAATAAGGACCAATTTTTAGGTCTAAAGATATCTTCCTCAGGTACATTATGCATATTGACAGGAATTCTCAACATAGAAGCCAAGGTAATCAAGTCTGCTCCAATGTGTCCATATGTTATGGCTCCGTGATTGGCTCCCCAATTATTCATGACGTCATAGACAGACTTGAAAGCACCTTTTCCTGTCAAACGTGGAGCAAACCAAGTAGTTGGCCATCCTGGATCTGTACGATTATCTAAAGTATGGTGAACATCTTCAGGAAGTTCAAGTGTGTAACCTTCTGCAATTTGTAGCACTGGACCAACCCCTTTTAGAAGATTGAGACGTACCATTGTTACTGGCATATCCCCCTTCGTCAAGAAACGAGTTGAGAATCCTCCTCCACGGAAGTATTCGCGGTTTGCTGGTGGGAAGTCTGTGTTTTCAAGCATAGCCTGCACTTCACTTTCTTCCAACTCCCAGAATGGTTTCATAACAGGTTTGCCATCACGACTAGCTTGACCTGTACCATCCAATGTACAAGAACCTGAGTTGATTAGATGTAAGAATCCAGCTGCAGCACGCCCCTCTAAAGTATGTCCCGTTACACGTTTAACAGCCTCTGGACTCCAATAAGTACGCACATCAGCAAAGATTTGTGGAGTATTTGTTAATAGATAATTAAAGAGCATAGACACACCATTTAGTGAATCATTCTCTGTCGCAAATACAAATGGTTTTCGAATACCATTCCAGTCAAACTGAGTATTGAGGAAAGTTTCCATAAAATCTCCATTTGGAAAATGGTCTGTCCACTGACGTTGACCTTGGAAACCAGCTACTAAAGCATGGTGACCAACTGCTTCTTCCTCAAAACCAAGCTCTGCTAAACGAGGATTCCCCTGCATAAGATCTCGACCAATCATGAACATTTTTACCACAAATTCCCATTGTTTTTCTTTTTCTTCTTTAGAAAGAATCAAATCTTCACGATTTCGGTCAACACCTTCTTTGATATGTTCTTTTACCCAAACCATAGCACGTTCGAACTCTTCTGGGTCATAAATACCACGGTCAATACGGCGCGTGAACTCCGTCATATCTACAGATTCATTTCTCATTCCTAGGTATTCTTGGAAGAAATCTGGATTTACAATAGAACCGCCAATCCCCATTGATACACTACCCATTGATAGGTAAGCAGTGTCTCTCATCAAGCCAGTTGCAAGAGCTGCACGCGCATAACGTAAAAGTTTTTCTTTGACATCTTCTGGAATATCTGTATCATTAGCTTCCTGAACATCTCTACCATAAATCCCAAAGGCTGGAATCCCTTTTTGAGCATGTGAAGCTAGAACAGCTGCAAGATAGACAGCCCCTGGACGTTCTGTCCCATTAAATCCCCAAATAGCATGAGGAATATCTGGAGACATATCCATAGTTTCACTACCATAACACCAGCATGGTGTGACTGTAATTGTTGCACAAACATTTGATTTTTTGAACAATTCATGTGAAGCTGCAGCCTCTGGAACACGACCAATGGTAGAGGGAGAAATCACGCATTCCACAGGTTCCCCATCTGGATATTTCAATGTGCTTGAAATCAAATCTGCCACACTTTTAGCCATGTTCATTGTTTGTACTTCAAGTGATTCGCGTACACCTTGACGACGGCCATCAATAGTCGGACGAATCCCAATACGTGGATGTTGAATCATAATACTTTCCTCTTGTTTTTTCATTCATTGCAATTTTTGTAAATTCCATTTAACATTAATAACCTCCCTATTTTCTCTGACCGTATGTTTTAAATTTTTCTGCCATTAAATCCATCTCCTCATCAGGAAGAACGACTGGCTCTCCAAAACTCTTAGCTAAACAATAAATTTTTGCACAATATTCAACTTCTTCAACAATATTAAATGCATTCAATAAATTTTGCGCACCTGCTAAAATTCCATGATTCGCTAGTAAAACTGCTCTACGATCTTCCATTGCTTTAGCTGCATTTACAGCTAATTCTTTCGTACCATATGTTGCATACTCGGCTACCCGAACATCTTTCCCTGCCACTGCAATCATATAATGACTCGCCGGAAGTGGTTCTCTGAGACAAGCTAATACTGTTGCATAAGTTGTATGAGCATGGATAATTGCATCGATATCATCACGAGTTTGATATTGAATCAAATGCATATACCATTCGCTAGATGGCAAGCGTTCTCCCTCTACAACATTTCCATTAATATCCATCACTACAATATCGGATTCTTTGATTTCAAAGAAATCAATACCCGACGGGGTAATTGCCATCAATTGTTTTTCACGATCGAAAACACTGAGATTACCACCTGTTCCTTTCGTCAAATCTGTTTCTACTAGCTTCTTGCCATACTTAATTAATTCTTGTTTTACATCTGACATCCTTGTCCTCCTCATATCAAAACACTAAGGATTTTTTAATTTACCAATTATCCCCCCTTCTTGTACAAAAGCTAAGAAGGGGGAGGGAGGCAAATTTACAAACTCTCAATCTTTTTAATTCTTTTGGGAGTAATAACTCTCTAATTGTAGGAACTCCTCAATAACATAGTGAGCTTCTTCCATCCCTTTTAATTGTCCCATAGCTATGAGCTGCACAACAATATTCCCCACAGCTGTAGCCTCAGTCGAACCTGTAAGAACCTCTTTACCAGTTCTATCAGCAATCATTTGGTTAAAGTAACTGGCTCTAGCACCTCCTCCAATCACATATATCCTTTTATAAGACTTATGAGTTAGCCCTTCTAATAACTCTATCGTTTTCCTATACGTTTCAGCTAGGCTTTCATAAACGATCTTAAATAGTTGTCCATCTGTCCACTCTCTAGTTTCATGATGATGGTCTAAATATTCTGTCAAAGTCTTGTACATATCAGATTCTGTTACAAATTCAGTTGATTCAGTATCAATCAGAGGAAGAAGCTCTTTTTCTTTCTCTACCATTCTTTTTATATCAGCAAAAGAATAGGCTTTCCCTCTTCGTTCAAATGAACGTCTTAGTTCCTCTATGATCCACAACCCTGTACAATTCTTCAGAAATGTAATCACTCCATCTTTACCGACTTCATTTGTAAATCCATAACTGAAGGATTCGGTAGTAAGAATCGGTGAAGTAAGTTCCACTCCAACTAAAGACCAAGTACCTGATGAAATAAATAAACTACCTTCTGTCTTAGGTACTGAGACAATAGCACTGGCTGTATCATGACTACAAACATTCACAACAGGAATATCGCCTACACCATACTCCTTTTTTATCCTTCCAAGGACATTTCCCTCTGAAACAATTTCAGGAAGTAAAGATGAATCCAATTCAAATAGTTTTAAGATATTCTGATTCCAATTTTGACTCCTAGGATCAAATAATTGAGTTGTTGAAGCAATGCTTTTTTCTGTCGCAAACCTACCTGTCAAGAGATAATTAAACAAATCTGGCATTAAAAGAATCTTATTGGTCTTATAGAAAGAGTCAGGAGATTCTTGCCGTACCTTAAAGAGTTGAAACAAGGTATTAATCTCCATAATCTGATTTCCTGTTTCTGAATACAGTTTTTCTAATTCAGTCATTTCAGATATTTCTTTCAACACACCTTTTGTTCTTTCATCACGATAATGAACAGGTTGTGATAACAACTTACCCTCATTATCAATCAGTCCAAAATCAACACCCCATGTATCAATAGCAACTGATAAAATCTTATAATTAGCACTGGCCAATCGAATACTTTCAAGAATTTTAGCTAGTAGAAAGTCAACATCCCAAGATAAATGCCCTTTTGCCCTAATAGCTTGATTAGGAAAGCGATTTATTTCTTCCATTACTAGTTTATTTTCAGAAAGGTAACCAACGATTGCTCTTCCAGAAGTCGCACCTAAATCTATTGCTAAAACCGCTTCCATTTTTCTCCTCTCTTCGTTTTTGATTAACTTTATTATAAACGCCTCGCCTTATTTTTTCAATATGTGAACGCTTACTTGGAGAATGTTCAAATGAGAAGCCAATATAGATAAAAATAATTCAAATTTCTTCATCTTGTGCTATAATATAGTTGAAACGATCAATTAGGAGAATGTTATGATAAAAGATGAACGTATACTTGAACTGATTGAAATCATTAAAAAGAAAAAAAGAATTGCTGTAAAAGAACTGGCAGAAATCACTTTCTCCAGCACAAGTACCTTACGTCGTGATTTAATTTTCTTAGAAAATCAGGGACTTATCAAAAGAAAACACGGTTATGTGATCCTGTCCTCTATGAACACAATTGAACTTTCTCATCAAATACGTGAAGGAGAAAGTACGCGGCAAAAAAGATTAATAGCTAGTCTCGCTAAAGACTTTATTCGGTCTGGCATGTGTGTTTATCTGGATTCCAGTACGACTGTCTACGAACTTTGTCCCTATCTTTCTGAACTTGATAATTTGATTATTTTTACAAATGGTCTACATACAGCACAAACCCTATCTGAAACTGTTAGAGATAGCTCCAAAATCTTTATCACATCTGGCGAGGTCAAACATCAATCCTGTTCCGTGGTCAACTATGATAAGGAAAATTCTTTATTGGATCATTTTAATATTGATTTGGCATTTTGTTCAGCAAGAGGTATTGATGGCCAATATGTTTATGAAGCTTCTCTCAGCCAAGCTATTTCAAAAAAGAATATTATTGACAAAGCCCATGAAACCATCTTACTGATTGATAGTTCTAAATTCTACAAGACTGGATTTTTTAAAATTAATCCCCTCTCCAAATACACAACCTTTATTTCTGACACCTTGCCAGATCAAAAATTATTAGACGCAGTAGAATTATTTGATGGAGAATGGGTTTCTGATATTCAATGAAAATCAAACAGGAAGCTAGTCTCAGCTTGCTCAAAGTACAGATTTGAAAATTGATCAAGTCAGCTCGAAACACTGTTTTGAGGTTGTAGATAGAACTGACAAAATCAGCCCCCCATGGACACGGCAAGGCGAAGCTGACATGATTTGAAGAGATTTTCGAAGAGTATTCGTTCTGTCTGCTGACTTATATACAAATACTCAATTTCAATAGAAATGGAGTAAATCTTCCCACAATAAAACGCATAGTATCAAGTTTTTGCACAGCTGATATTATGCGTTTTTCTGATTTTAAAGATTTTGTCGCCTAGACCCTATATTTCAAGAATTAAGTGACCTTGATGATCTAAATTTATTGTGGTATACTATTTTTGTCATCGGTTACCGATTACGTTCCTATGGGTTCGTGAGAGGAGGTGAAACTAATGAGCCTTATCATAGAGCTCGCTCTTACTATTATAGCGGACGTCATCGCAGGAATTATCTTGTATTTCGTCTGCAGATGGCTAGATAGTAAGGAGTAGACCGAGTGACTAGCCTATAAACACCCGTTAAATCGCTAAGATACGTCAAAAAAGCCCTTAACTATGCCAGTAGTTAGGGGCTTTGGTGTTCTAATGAACCTTATCAATTAACTATATTCTAGCATATAATCTACAATAGTTCAAGCATTAAGTGAGGTTGATGATCTAAATTTAGTGTAGTATAATACTTTTGTCATCGGTTACCGATTACGTTCCTATGGGTTCGTGAGAGGAGGTGAAACTAATGAGCCTTATACCAGAGCTTGCTCTTACTATTATAGCAGATGTTATAGCTGGAATTATCTTGTATTTCGTCTGCAAATGGCTAGATGGTAAGAAGTAGACCGAATGACTAGCCTATCAACACCCGTTAAATTGCTAAGATACGTCAAAAAAGCCCTTAACTATGGCACTAGTTAGGGGCTTTGGTGTTCTAATGAACCTTATACACTAACTACATTCTAGCATATAAGTCCTAATATTTCAAACATTAAGCAATGTTGATGGTCTAAATTTATTGTGGTATACTATTTTTGTCATCGGTTACCGATTACGTTCCTTACGGTTCGTGAGAGGAGGTGAAACTAATGAGCCTTATCATAGAGCTCGCTCTTACTATTATAGCGGACGTCATCGCAGGAATTATCTTGTATTTCGTCTGCAGATGGCTAGATAGTAAGGAGTAGACCGACTGACTAGCCTATCAACACCCGTTAAATCGCTAAGATACGTAAAAAAAGCCCTTAACTACGGCCATAGTTAGGGGCTTTGGTGTTCTAATGAACCTTATCAATTAACTATATTCTAGCATATAAACTCCGATATTTCAAGAGTTTTATTTATTGTTTAAAGTTCTGAAAGGT
>CAKQBM010000059.1 GCA_934216185.1 uncultured Streptococcus sp.
TTATCGTGATGAGCAGACCATTCAGAGACAGGAAGATGAAAATCGTTCCTTGCAAGGGATGGTGGATAAGCTGGGTCATCTCTATGATGAAGTTCGAGGTTTCCGTCATGATTTTGCAGGGATTGTCGCCAGCATGGAGCCTGCCATAGCGAATCAAGACATGGCTGAGGTGTCTACCATTTATCAAGATGTCTTTCTAAAGACCAATGAAAAGCTGAGGAAGGCAGATTACACAGCTTTTAATCTTCACAATATCCATGATATAGCCATTCGTAATACCTTGGCAAAAGCCATGATTGTGGCAGATAAGCAGGAAATTCATTTTAGTTTGGAGACGGTGGGGGTTGTCGAAGAGCTGGCATTGCCTATGTTGGAGGCCATCCGTATCCTCTCTATCCTCACGACAAATGCCTTAGAGGCAGCCAGTGAGGCTGAAAATCCGCAGATTCGAGTTGCTTTGTTGGCAGGTGATAGGAGTGTCCGTTTTATCATTGAAAACACTCGTAAGAAAGAAGAACTGAATCCCATCATTCTCAGTCAAAAGGGGTATTCTACCAAGGGAAACCACAGTGGACTGGGCTTAGCGACCTTGGAGGATATGGTTTTTCATTATGATTTAAACTTAGATACCCAGCTAGGAGAGACGACCTTTAGACAAGATTTAGAATTGCCATTTAAGGATGAGAAACGAGGGGGAGAGGAATGAGAATTTTAGTTTTGGAAGACGATAGAGTCCAGCAAGGACGGATAGAGCAGACTTTACTAGATATCGGTCGCTCTCGCAATTTGAGATTGGAAATTGATATTGCCAAAAGCTATGGAGATGTTGAAAAGTATTCTCAGTATTTTGACCATTACCAGCTCTATTTATTGGATTTAGAGATTGATGGAGAGCGTGAACGGGGCTTTCAGGTTGCTCAACAGGTTCGGGAGCGGGATCCTTTTACAAGCATTGTCTTTGTGTCCACGCACTCGGAGGCCTTGCCTCTAGCTTTTCGCTACCACTTGTCTGCCTTGGATTTTATTTCCAAGGATCAGCCAGAGGCGGACTACTGTCATCAGTTGGAGCGCTGTCTGGACTATGTACTGGCAGTAGATAAGAGGGAAAATATGCGTCTCTTTACCTATAGTTTTGAGGGGAGACGGGGCTTCACTCTGCCCTACCATGAAATTTTAGCCTTTGAAACCTCAGTGGAATCCCATCGTATCAAGGTCTACTATGCCAATCATTCTATCAAAACCATTTATGGTAGTCTCAAGGATATCGCTGCTAAGGCTGAAAAAGATTACTTTGTCTATGCCAATCGCAATACGTTGGTCAGTTTACAGGCTATTGAAGAGATGACTGCGACAGAAGTGACTCTGTTAGAAGGTCTGCACTTCCCCGTATCACGAACAGCCAGAAGAACCCTTAAAAAACATCTCAATGTCTAATATCTGTTAGACTTGAATCAAATTATCAATAAGAATGTCGGAAAATTTTCTGATATTCTTATTTTTTTGAATTCTTTTTCGAATAGATAAGTAAGAGGAAAAGGAAAGGAGTTTGCTTCATGTATCTACCAATTTTTTATCCGTGGTTCATTAAATTATTTTTTAAATAAAATTTGATTTAGTTGTTTATTTTCGAATTCTTTTTCGAATAGATAAGTAAGAGGAAAAAGAAAGGAGCCTGGTTTATGTATCTACCAATCTTGTATCCGTGGTTTATTAAATTGTTTTTTAAATAAAATTTAATTTAGTTGTTTATTTTCGAATTCTTTTTCGAATAGATAAGTAAGAGGAAAAAAGAAAGGAATAAAATAATGAAAGAACATTACTATGGATTTGTTGAGCTAACGTCGGAAGAATTGATCGATATTCAAGGTGGAGAAAATTGGGTGAGGACCCTTGCAGATTGGTGTCTTGGATTTCGTAGAGGTTTAGGTTTTTAGGAGGATAAGCGATGAATGAAATGAATGATAAGTATACTATTGAAGTATTAAAGGAAAGCGACTTAGCTTTGCTGGTGGGTGGTAGCAAGGAAAGTTATCAACGGGGTCTAATTACAGGTCTATTGTTACGCGGTGTATTTATTGGAACCCCATTTTTTAGAAGATAAGATTTAGAAAAAATAGAACAAGAGGAGAAAAAGATGACAAATTTTGACAAAATGGAACAGAACTTTGTAGCTCTTACAGAAGAAGAGTTGATGAATGTAGATGGGGGAGCATTGCCTCTTGTAATCGCCGGAGTGTCTATCTGGAAGATAGGTGCAGCAGTAGCAGGTGGAGCAGCAGCGCTTTTTGCTGGAGGAGCAGCTTTGGGGTATTATGCGAATAGACCATAATCTGATTGTAGTCAGAGAGGCATTTCTATGTTTTTAAAAAAAGAAGTGATATTATTAGGGGTATTGTTATCGCTACGTATTATTTTTACTATCGTTCAAATTTTAATTGATTATAAAATATTATCTGGACAGTATAGTGTAAATTTTATGGATATTTCAGAAGTATTTACTTATCCAATACTCATTTTAATCATTTACATAGCAATAAAATATAATACAAAGGGGTAATGACGAACATGAACTTAGAACAATTTTATCAATTATCTAACGATGAATTAGTGGGAACAAAAGGTGGTTTTGGTCTTGCGGAAGCAGTTGGGATTGCAGGAGTACTGAATGCTGCTGTACAAATTTTTAATGCTGGTTACAAATTTGGTTCAGATTTTGCTCGTCGTGGGCGTTAGATAATGAACAGTCGCAACCTTAATCTCAATACATTGTTACCTAAACTAGCCACGATATGTCCTTTGTTGGGAATAACTCTTAATGTCGCGCTTCATGTGATTCGTACAGGTTCGTTAGTATCCTTTAATTGGCAATGGACTTTAGTTGGCTTGCTTTTCGCAGGATATTTTGGTATTTTTCGCAAAGATTTGTCAAAAAATAATCAAAATTATAAATGAAGAACATGAATCAAAAGGATTTTGTGCATGTGAATGGTAGAGTTTTCTGCCGTTCTTGTCAGGTAAATAGGAGTCTAACATGAAAACATTTTTATTAGGTTTTGCTGAGGGATATTTTACCGTATCGCTCATAATCTACATCGCAACGTATTTGATTTTGAAAAATCCAATCAATACCCTATTTTATCCAGAAATTTACCCCGTTTTATTTGGGCTCTTTTATCTAGGATATAAGGTCAATAAAAAGCGGGTAGAGTAAACAGTTAAGAATGACTTGTTAGTCTGCGCTGAAAATAGCTAGGCTAGAATCTAAGAATGCATCATATTGGAGTTTAATATGAAATTTGTTAAATCAATACTAAAAGTTTGGCCTGAAATCATGGTATTACTTAGTTCAATGTCTTATATCATCATCAGATTAGTAGCTGACATAAATAAAGTATCTTTACCTACTTGGTTTGATAATTTTAATATACCCACGATTGCATTATTTATGATGGTCTTCATTCTTTTATACAGAAGTAAAGAAAAAAAGAATAGATAAATTTGAAGCAGTAGACGCTCTATAGGGAATAGGTGTCTTATAGTAACGAATCAAAAAAAGGAGTAACTATGAATCGTAATTTAGAACGGTGTTATCTATTCTGACTAGGAATAGATCATACCAGAGGTGGCTTAGAAATAGCAGGGACATTAGAAATTGAAGTAACTTTAAATAGGATGTCGTAAATGTTACTATCAATGATTTATTTGTTCCAAGCTTGCCTAGGGTGACAGTAAAAAATCAATTTCCTTTCAATAGCATATTTTTAGTAGGTAGGACATTTGTTCTGCCTATTTTTGCTAAAAAGTTCAGTTGAGGTGTTTATTTATATCGTTTGAAGTTTATTTGGAGTTTTACATGTATTTTTGATAAAATAGGTGTAGAAATTAGGAAAGTTGAAGAAAAGGAATGAAGAAGGTTTTAAGATATTTTTTAGTATTTGTTTTTCTATTTTCGATGAATATTTTCATCTTTAAGATACTAGCAACTCTGGGATTTCAGCTGACAATGAGTGAAAAGAGTTATATTGTACCACCGCTGTTTTCGATTATCGTTTTGTACATGATTGACAAAAGAATTAGGAAGAAAAAGAAATAAATATATATTTTAGGTTGGACATTTGTTCTGCCTATTTTTTATCCAAAAAGTGCAGTTGGGAGGGAGATAGGCGCATTTGGGGAGGAAGTCCAGTTTTTGTTTGGAAATTGAGGTAAGATAGTTGTTATCAGATGAGTTTAGGAAAAAGGAGATGAATATGAAATTTGGGAAACGTCACTATCGTCCGCAGGTGGATCAGATGGACTGCGGTGTAGCTTCATTAGCTATGATCTTTGGCTACTATGGTAGTTACTATTCTTTGGCTCACTTGCGAGAATTGGCCAAGACGACCATGGATGGGACAACGGCCTTGGGCTTGGTCAAGGTGGCAGAGGAGATTGGTTTTGAGACGCGAGCAATTAAGGCGGATATGACGCTCTTTGACTTGCCAGATTTGACTTTTCCTTTTGTTGCCCATGTGCTTAAGGAAGGAAAATTGCTCCACTACTATGTGGTGACTGGGCAGGATAAGGATAGCATTCATATTGCCGATCCAGATCCTGGGGTGAAATTGACCAAACTGCCACGTGAGCGTTTTGCAGAAGAATGGACAGGAGTGACTCTGTTTATGGCACCTAGTCCAGACTACAAGCCTCATAAGGATCAAAAGAATGGCCTGCTCTCTTTTATCCCTATATTAGTGAAGCAGCGTGGCTTGATTGCCAATATCGTTTTGGCGACACTCTTGGTAACCTTGATTAATATTGTGGGTTCTTATTATCTGCAGTCTATCATTGATACCTATGTACCAGATCAGATGCGTTCGACGCTTGGGATTATTTCTATTGGGCTGGTTATCGTCTATATTCTCCAGCAAATCTTGTCTTACGCTCAGGAGTATCTCTTACTTGTTTTGGGGCAACGCTTGTCGATTGATGTGATTTTGTCCTATATCAAGCATGTTTTTCACCTGCCTATGTCCTTTTTTGCGACACGCAGGACAGGGGAAATCGTGTCTCGTTTCACGGATGCTAACAGTATCATCGATGCGCTGGCTTCGACAATCCTTTCGATTTTCCTAGATGTGTCAACGGTTGTCATTATTTCCCTTGTTTTATTTTCACAAAATACCAATCTCTTTTTCATGACTTTATTGGCGCTTCCGATCTACACAGTGATTATCTTTGCTTTTATGAAGCCGTTTGAAAAGATGAATCGAGACACCATGGAAGCCAATGCGGTTCTGTCTTCTTCTATCATTGAGGACATCAACGGTATTGAGACTATTAAGTCCTTGACCAGTGAAAGTCAGCGTTACCAAAAAATTGACAGGGAATTTGTGGATTATCTGAAAAAATCTTTTACCTATAGTCGGGCAGAGAGTCAGCAGAAGGCTCTGAAAAAGGTTGCCCACCTTTTGCTCAATGTCGGCATTCTCTGGATGGGGGCTGTTCTGGTCATGGATGGCAAGATGAGTTTGGGGCAGTTGATTACCTATAATACCTTACTTGTTTACTTTACCAATCCTTTGGAAAATATCATCAATCTGCAAACCAAACTTCAGACAGCGCAGGTTGCTAATAACCGTCTGAATGAGGTTTATCTGGTAGCTTCTGAGTTTGAGGAGAAGAAAACGGTTGAGGATTTGAGCTTGATGAAGGGAGATATGACCTTCAAGCAGGTTTCCTACAAGTATGGCTATGGTCGAGATGTCTTGTCGGATATCAATTTGACTATTCTGCAGGGTTCTAAGGTGGCTTTTGTGGGGATTTCGGGGTCAGGTAAGACGACCTTGGCCAAGATGATGGTTAATTTTTACGACCCAAGTCAAGGGGAGATTAGTCTGGGTGGTGTCAATCTCAATCAGATTGATAAAAAGGCTCTGCGTCAGTATATCAACTATCTGCCTCAACAGCCCTATGTCTTTAACGGAACGATTTTGGAGAATCTTCTTTTGGGAGCCAAGGAGGGGACGACTCAGGAGGATATCTTACGGGCGGTCGAGTTGGCAGAGATTCGGGAGGATATCGAGCGTATGCCCCTGAATTACCAGACAGAATTGACTTCGGATGGAGCAGGGATTTCAGGTGGTCAACGGCAGAGAATTGCTCTGGCGCGTGCTCTCTTGACAGATGCACCTGTCTTGATTTTGGATGAGGCGACCAGCAGTTTGGATATTTTGACAGAGAAGCGAATTGTCGATAATCTTATGGCTTTAGACAAGACCTTGATTTTCATTGCTCACCGCTTGACCATTGCTGAGCGGACAGAGAAGGTTGTTGTCTTGGATCAGGGCAAGATTGTCGAAGAAGGAAAGCATGCTGATTTGCTTGCGCAGGGTGGCTTTTACGCCCATTTGGTGAATAGCTAGAAAGAGGAGAGGATGAAACCAGAATTTTTAGAAAGTGCGGAGTTTTATAACCGTCGTTATCATAATTTTTCCAGTCGGGTGATTGTACCCATGTCCCTTCTGCTCGTGTTCTTGTTTGGCTTTGCAACTCTTGCAGAGAAGGAGATGAGTTTATCCACTAGAGCTACTGTTGAGCCTAGTCGAATCCTTGCAAATATCCAGTCAACTAGCAACAATCGCATTCTTGTCAATCATCTGGAAGAAAATAAGCGGGTTAAGCAGGGGGATCTTTTGGTTCAATATCAAGAAGGGGCAGAGGGTGTTCAAGTAGAGGCCTATGCCAGTCAGTTGGACATGCTCAAGAATCAAAAAAAGCAATTGGAGTATTTGCAAAAGAGCCTGCAAGAAGGGGAGAATCACTTTCCAGAGGAGGATAAATTTGGCTACCAAGCCACCTTTCGCGACTACCTCAGTCAGGCAGATAGTCTCAGGGCTAGTACATCGCAACAAAATGAGACCATCTCTTCTCAGAACGCAACAGCTAGTCAGACACAAGCCGAAATCAGCAACCTCATCAGCCAAACAGAGGCTAAAATTCGCGATTACCAGACAGCTAAGTCAGCTATTGAAACAGGTGCTTCCTTGGCCAGTCAGAATCTAGCCTATTCTCTCTACCAGTCCTACAAGTCTCAGAGCGAGGAAAATCCGCAATCTAAGGCTCAGGTGATTTCGCAGGTAGAAGCGCAACTTTCTCAGTTAGAATCTAGTCTTGCTACTTATCGTGTACAGTATGCAGGTTCAGGTACCCAGCAAGCCTATGCGTCAGGCTTAAGCAGTCAATTGGAATCCCTTAAATCCCAACACTTGGCAAAGGTTGGTCAGGAATTGACCCTTCTAGACCAGAAAATCTTGGAGGTGGAGTCAGGTAAGAAGGTACAGGGAAATCTTTTAGACAAGGGGAAAATTACGGCGAGTGAAGATGGGGTACTTCATCTTAATCCTGAGACCAGTGATTCTACCATGGTAGCAGAAGGTGCCCTACTAGCCCAACTCTATCCGTCCTTGGAGAAAGAAGGGAAAGCTAAACTCACAGCTTATCTAAGTTCGAAAGATGTAGCAAGAATCAAGGTCGGTGATTCTGTTCGCTATACGACGACTCATGATGCCAAGAATCAACTTTTCCTAGATTCTACTATTACCAGCATAGATGCGACAGCTACTAAGACTGAGAAAGGGAATTTCTTTAAAATTGAGGCGGAGACTAATCTAACTTCGGAGCAGACTGAAAAACTTCGGTACGGGGTGGAAGGTCGCCTGCAGATGATTACGGGCAAGAAAAGTTATCTACGTTATTATTTGGATCAATTTTTGAACAAAGAGTAATGTTCGTGTTCTTAGAGTTAAATGATTTTAAAACTGTGAGAAAGATTCTTCTTGCAGTTTTTTTCTTTGTGATTTTTGAAATACATCTGCTATTTATTCGTTTAAATTCTTGTATTTTTTGGTTTTTTATGGTAGAATGTGCTCAAGTAATACGAAAGGCGAACTTTAAAATGTCAAAACAATTAATCTATTCGGGAAAAGCTAAAGATATATATACAACTGAAGATGAAAATCTTATTATTTCAACTTACAAGGACCAGGCGACTGCTTTCAATGGTGTCAAGAAGGAGCAGATTGCGGGCAAGGGAGTATTGAATAATCAGATTTCATCTTTTATTTTTGAGAAATTAAATGCGGCTGGTGTGGCGACTCACTTTGTGGAGAAACTTTCAGACACGGAACAACTCAATAAAAAGGTTAAGATTATTCCTCTGGAAGTCGTGCTTCGCAATTACACGGCTGGTTCCTTTTCAAAACGTTTTGGTGTGGATGAGGGAATCGCCTTGGAGACTCCGATTGTCGAATTTTACTACAAAAATGATGATTTGGATGATCCATTTATCAATGACGAGCATGTGAAATTCCTACAGATTGCGGATGACCAGCAGATTGCCTACTTGAAGGAAGAAACTCGTCGTATCAATGAACTTTTGAAGGTCTGGTTTGCTGAGATTGGCCTCAAGTTGATTGACTTTAAGCTAGAGTTCGGTTTTGACAAGGATGGCAAGATTATCTTGGCAGACGAATTTTCGCCAGATAACTGCCGTCTGTGGGATGCGGATGGCAACCACATGGACAAGGATGTTTTCCGTAGAGGTCTCGGAGAATTGACAGATGTTTACGAGATTGTCTGGGAAAAGTTGCAGAAATTGAAATAACAACCTCAAGGCTGTTTGGGAACATTGCAAGAGCTGAAATAAAGGAATAAGGATTGATGGATAAACGTATTTTTGTTGAAAAAAAGGCTGATTTTCAGGTCAAATCAGAGAGTTTGGTTAGAGAACTCCAGCACAACTTGGGGCTTTCAAGCTTGAAAAGTATTCGCATCGTGCAAGTTTATGATGTATTTGACTTGGCAGAGGACCTGTTTGCACCTGCAGAGAAGCACATTTTCTCTGAGCAGGTGACAGACCATGTCTTGGACGAAGCGGTTGTGCAGGCGGATCTTGCCAACTATGCTTTCTTTGCCATTGAAAGCCTACCAGGGCAGTTTGACCAGCGTGCTGCATCTTCACAGGAAGCCTTGCTTTTACTAGGAAGTTCGAGTGATGTAACGGTTAATACAGCCCAACTTTACTTGGTCAATAAAGATATCGATGTGACGGAATTAGAAGCGGTCAAGAACTATCTGCTCAATCCAGTTGATTCTCGTTTTAAGGACATCACGACAGGGATTGCCAAGCAGGAATTTTCAGAGTCAGACAAGACCATTCCTAAATTGACTTTCTTTGAAAGCTATACGGCAGCAGACTTTGCTCGCTACAAGGCCGAGCAAGGGATGGCTATGGAAGTGGATGATTTACTCTTTATCCAAGACTATTTCAAGTCAATCGGACGCGTGCCAACTGAGACGGAACTCAAGGTTTTGGATACTTACTGGTCTGACCACTGCCGTCACACAACTTTTGAGACAGAGTTGAAACACATTGATTTCTCCGCATCGAAATTCCAAAAACAATTACAGGCAACCTATGACAAATATATCGCTATGCGCGATGAGTTGGGGCGTTCTGAAAAACCGCAAACCTTGATGGATATGGCGACTATTTTCGGTCGTTATGAGCGTGCTAATGGACGTTTGGATGACATGGAAGTGTCTGATGAAATAAACGCCTGCTCAGTAGAAATCGAAGTGGATGTTGATGGTGTGAAAGAGCCATGGCTCCTCATGTTCAAGAATGAAACTCACAACCACCCAACGGAAATTGAGCCATTTGGTGGGGCGGCTACCTGTATTGGTGGAGCCATTCGTGACCCATTGTCAGGTCGTTCATATGTTTACCAAGCCATGCGTATCTCGGGTGCAGGTGATATTTCAGCACCAATCTCTGAAACGCGTGCTGGGAAATTGCCACAACAGGTCATTTCTAAGACAGCGGCTCATGGTTATTCTTCATACGGTAACCAAATTGGGCTTGCGACGACCTACGTTCGTGAGTATTTCCATCCAGGCTTTGTAGCTAAACGCATGGAGCTTGGTGCTGTTGTCGGAGCGACTCCTAAGGGCAATGTTGTCCGTGAAAAACCGGAAGCGGGTGATGTCATTATCCTCCTTGGAGGTAAGACTGGACGTGATGGTGTCGGTGGTGCGACAGGTTCTTCTAAGGTTCAAACAGTTGAGTCCGTGGAAACTGCTGGAGCTGAAGTTCAAAAAGGGAATGCCATCGAAGAACGCAAGATTCAACGTCTGTTCCGTAATGGCAATGTCACTCGTCTTATCAAGAAATCTAATGACTTTGGTGCTGGTGGAGTCTGTGTGGCTATCGGTGAATTAGCAGACGGTCTTGAAATCGACCTCAACAAGGTGCCTCTTAAATACCAGGGCTTGAATGGTACCGAAATTGCCATCTCTGAATCACAAGAACGTATGGCGGTTGTGGTGCGTCCTGAAGACGTAGATGCCTTTGTTGAAGAATGTAACAAAGAGAATATTGACGCTGTTGTGGTGGCAACAGTGACTGAAAAACCAAATCTTGTCATGCACTGGAATGGTGAGACAATCGTGGACTTGGAGCGTCGTTTCCTTGACACCAATGGTGTGCGTGTGGTCGTCGATGCTAAGGTTGTGGACAAGGATGTCAAACTTCCAGAAGAGCGTACAACAAGCGCTGACACACTTGAAGCAGATACCCTTGCGGTTCTGTCTGATTTGAATCATGCGAGTCAAAAAGGCTTGCAAACCATTTTTGACTGTTCGGTTGGTCGCTCAACGGTCAATCACCCACTTGGCGGTCGCTATCAACTCACTCCAACTGAGGCTTCTGTGCAGAAATTACCAGTTCAACACGGTGTGACTCATACTGCGTCAGTCATGGCTCAAGGTTTCAACCCATATGTAGCTGAATGGTCTCCATACCACGGTGCTGCCTATGCGGTGATCGAAGCAACTGCTCGATTGATTGCTGCTGGCGCCAACTGGTCTAAGGCTCGCTTCTCTTACCAAGAGTACTTCGAGCGCATGGACAAACAAGCTGAGCGTTTTGGTCAGCCAGTAGCAGCTCTCCTAGGTTCTATCGAAGCTCAGATTCAGCTTGGCTTGCCATCTATCGGTGGTAAGGACTCTATGTCTGGTACCTTTGAAGAATTGAC
>CAKQBM010000060.1 GCA_934216185.1 uncultured Streptococcus sp.
ATAAATACACCATGCTCTTGGTTACGCGTTCTATGCAACAAGCCTCTCGTATCTCTGACAAGACAGGATTTTTCCTAGATGGAGATCTGATCGAGTTTAACGATACCAAGAAGATGTTCCTCAACCCACAACACAAGGAAACAGAAGATTATATTTCAGGAAAATTTGGATAAGGAGATAAATGATGTTACGTTCTCAATTTGAAGAAGATTTAGAGAAATTACACAACCAGTTCTATGCTATGGGACAGGAAGTGCTATCCCAAATCAATCGTACGGTACGTGCCTTTGTTACGCATGACCGTGATTTGGCCAAAGAAGTCATCGAAGATGATGCAGAAGTAAACGAATACGAAGTGAAATTGGAGAAGAAATCATTTGAAATGATTGCCCTCCAACAACCAGTTTCTCAGGACTTGCGTACAGTTCTAACCGTCTTGAAGGCTGTATCTGACTTGGAACGTATGGGTGACCATGCCGTTTCCATTGCCAAGGCGGCCATTCGTATGAAGGGTGAGCAACGCATCCCAGCTGTTGAAGAAGAAATTAAGAGAATGGGTCGCGATGTCAAGAACTTCGTTGAAGCAGCCCTTGAACTCTATCTGAATGGTTCAGTAGACCAGGCCTATGAAGTAGCAGCTATGGACGAAAAAATCAACCATTACTTTGATAGCATTCGTGACTTGGCTACAGAAGAAATTAAGAAAAATCCAGATGCTATCGTTACAGGTCGTGATTACTTCCAAGTGATTGCCTTCTTGGAACGTATTGGGGACTATGCCAAAAATATCTGTGAATGGGTTGTTTACTTTGAAACAGGTAAGATTGTCGAACTATAAAACAGGTTCATTCTGTATAAAAAGGAGCTGGAAATCAACTGCTAGCTCCTTTTCTTGAATGAAAAAAATATTTTTAAGATAAAAATTCAAAAAACACTTGACAAGTGCCTTGAATAGCGTTATAATTATACAAAATTAACAGAGAGGTTGTTTATTTATGAAATCAAAAAAATGGATATTTGTTTTATGTAGTTTTCTTGCAAGTTTCTTCTTAGTAGCTTGCCAGTCGGGTTCTAACGGTTCTCAGTCAGCTGTTGAAGCCATTAAGCAAAAGGGGAAATTAGTTGTGGCGACCAGTCCTGACTATGCACCTTTTGAATTTCAATCATTGGTTGATGGAAAGAACCAGGTAGTCGGTGCGGATATTGATATGGCTCAGGCTATTGCTGATGAACTTGGAGTTAAGTTGGAAATTTCAAGCATGAGTTTTGATAATGTTTTGAATAGCCTTCAAAATGGTAAGGCTGATTTAGCAATTGCCGGGATTAGCGCTACTGACGAGAGAAAAGAAGTCTTTGATTTTTCAATCCCTTACTATGAAAACAAGATTAGCTTCTTGGTTCGTAAGGCTGATGTAGAAAAATACAAGGATTTAACTAGCCTAGAAAGTGCCAATATTGCAGCCCAAAAAGGGACTGTTCCAGAATCAATGGTCAAGGAACAATTGCCAAAAGCTCAGCTGACTTCCCTAACAAATATGGGTGAAGCAGTCAATGAATTGCAGGCTGGAAAAGTTGATGCTGTTCACATGGATGAGCCAGTTGCCCTTAGCTACGCTGCTAAAAATGCCGACCTAGCTGTCGCAACTGTCAGCTTGAAGATGAAGGATGGCGAAGCTAATGCAGTTGCCCTTAGAAAAAATAGTGCTGATTTGAAAGAAGTGGTGGACAAGGTCATCCAAAAACTCAAGGATGAAGGAACTTACCAAAGCTATCTTGAGAAAGCAGCAAGCCTAACAGAGGTTGAAGAATAATACTCAATGAAAATCAAAGAGCAAACTAGGAAGCTAGCCGCAGGTTGCTCAAAGCACTACTTTGAGGTTGTAGATAAGACTGACGAAGTCAGTTACATATATCTACGGTAAGGCGACGCTGACGTGGTTTGAAGAGATTTTCGAAGAGTATAAGAAAAAAGCAGAGTTGGAAGTTATTCCAATTCTGCTTTTAAATAGTTTAAAACATTTTCCAGATTGCCTAGGGACACCTTGGCAAATTGATAAGGACAGGCACCCAAGTAAGCCTCTTCAAAGAAGTCTAAGCCCAGTTGGCTGTGTTTGAGGCTGGCAATTTTAGGATACTGTCTCAGGTCTAGCAACAAACCATCGTGAAGGGGATAATGAGGAAGGGGAAAAGGTGTTTTGGTTAAACTTTCCTCGATTTTTTTTTGGTAGTCTTCCTGATTGGACAAGCGAGTTAGCCGATTTTTCTCAAATAATTGACTGTCGATATAGAGTGACAGGGCCTTTTGCATGATGAGGTTGCTGTCGTAGTCTAGGATATTTTTGTAGGCTACAAAGGCTTCTTTGATAGCATTTGGAAGAATGAGTGCCGTTATCCGCAGGGCTGGAAAGAGGCTGGTTGAGAAGGACTTGATGTAAATGACCCGCTCCTCTGTATCCAGATAGTGGAAGGTCTGGCCCTTCTTGGAGTCCAAATCCCCCAAATAGTCGTCCTCTACGATATAGACACCATACTTGGCAGCTAAGTCAAGAATAGCCCGTTTGTCCTGCTCTGAATAGGAATGCCCCAGAGGATAGTGAAAACGAGGAATGGTGTAGAAAAACTTAATTTTTTCTGTTTTGAAGTGGCCTTCCAGCTCTTCCAAGTCAATCCCATCAATGCCTCGTTCAATCGTTTGATAGTCCAGACCTTGAGCAATCAAGAGACGATTCATCCGATGGTAGGTCGGCTGTTCCACCAAGATTTCCTTAGCTTGGCTAGGGAAGGAAATTTGAGAGAGGATAAAAAGGGCTTGTTGGGTTCCAGAAGTCAGTACTAGTTGGTCAGCCTTGCAGTAGAGAGCTTGGTCAAAGAGGAGTTTATGGATGGATTGTCTTAAGTCTTCTAATCCTTCTTGGTTGTCATAGTAGTTGAAGAGGTAGTTTTCCCGGCCAACCAAGGTTTCATTGATACAGAGTCGGAAATCGTCATAGGCACTGGCATGTTCGTCAGTGACTTCGATTTCTAGGTCCTGGTGTTGCCCTTGTTCTAGGACATAGTAGCCACTCTGGGGCTTGGCATAGAGGTATTGCTCGTGCCGTAATTCCAGCAGGGCGCGTTGAATAGTGTCCTTGCTACAGTGAAAGTCAAGGCTCAGTTGACGGATAGAAGGCAGGCGACTTCCCGTCGGAAAGCGTCCAGACTCGATACCGTTTTTCAGATAGGAAACGACCTCTTGGTACTTGCTTTGTTTCTTCATTCCAGACCTCCCTTGATTTTGTTACATTGTACCTTTTTTTTTCCTTCTTGGCAATGTCTAGGGTATTTCTCTCGTTCACATCTAGGGGCAAATGTGGTATACTTAGGAGTAAGATTTATAGAATAACAGACAAGAAAGTGAATGGATAAGAACGTGCAGGAACCAGTGAAATTATTTCAATACAATACCCTTGGAGCTTTGATGGCAGGCCTTTATGGTGGTACCATGACAGTAGGAGAATTGCTGGAGCATGGTGACCTTGGTTTGGGAACCTTGGATTCCATTGATGGAGAATTGATTGTCTTGGATGGAAAGGCTTATCAGGCCAAAGGATCAGGAGACCAGCCAGAAATTGTGGAAGTATCACCAGATGCCCTTATTCCTTATGCAGCAGTAGTACCGCATCAGGCAGAGGTCATTTTCCGCCAGCGCTTTGAGATGACAGACAAGGAATTGGAAGAACGAATCGAGTCTTATTATGACGGGGAAAATCTTTTCCGCTCTGTCAAGATTCGGGGGGAATTTTCGCATATGCATGTGCGCATGATTCCCAAGTCGACACCAGATACCAAGTTTGCTGATGTCGCAACCCATCAACCTGAATATAGTCGTGACAATGTAGCAGGAACCATCGTTGGTTTCTGGACGCCAGAGATTTTCCATGGGGTTAGTGTGGCAGGCTACCATCTGCACTTCATCTCAGATGACTTGACCTTCGGTGGGCATGTTATGGATTTTGTCATCAAGGAAGGCATTATCGAGGTGGGAGCAGTTGACCAGTTGGACCAACGTTTCCCAGTCCAAGACCGTCAATATTTGTTTGCTAAGTTCAATGTTGATGAGATGAAAAAAGATATTGAAAAGGCAGAATAGGAGAAGAAAATGACCATTCATATTATCATTACCACGGTGCTTTTGCTAGCTTTCTTGCTAGGAAGCATTTGGTATGCCAAAAAGAAATACCAGATCAATCTAGCTGTCTTGGGCTTGGGGGCTGTTGCCTTCTTTGTCTCTTCACAGATTTTAGAAAAACTGGTGCATATCTTGGTTTTGCACCCTCAAAAAGACGGCAGTATTGCCCTCTTGCAAGATCATCCGCTTGTCTATATCATCTATGGCCTAGCCATGGCAGCATTTTTTGAGGAAACTGCTCGTCTTATTTTCTTCAAATGGTTGGAGAAAAAGAGAAGTTTGGAAAAGGCAGATGCCTTGGCCTATGGACTGGGGCATGGTGGCTTGGAGTTGATTTTCCTGGGTTTTACTAGTTTGCTTAATCTCTATATCGTTCTCTCAGCAGTTCAAACTCAGGATCCACAGGTCATGCAATTACTGTCTGAAAATATGTTGAAGACTATCCAGTCGCTATCAGTCTGGCAGATTTATTTGCTTGGTTTTGAGCGAATCTTGGCCCTAGGTTTCCAATTACTCTTGACTGTTTGGGTTTACCAAGCTGTTCGCCAGAAGAAATGGATTTATCTCCTAGCAGCCTATGGCCTACATGCCTTCTTTGACTTAGCACCATCTCTAGTCCAAGTTGGCTGGCTGACAAATCCAGTCTTGGTGGAAGTTGTCCTAGCATTAGAGCTCGCTCTGGTTGCCTATGGAACAAAGGCAATCTTTTGCAAAAAATCATAAGAAAAGGGGGAAACCTCTTTTTTTGTTTAAAATAAGCCCAAGATTTTTTTAGGGTCGTCAAATGGTCTTAAAAATGGTATAATGGAATGAATTTTGTAAAAGGAAGAGTGACATGTCTGTAAGAGAAAAAATGCTTGAAATCTTAGAAGGAATTGATATCCGTTTTAAAGAACCCTTGCATAGCTATAGTTATACAAAAGTAGGTGGAGAGGCCGATTATTTGGTCTTTCCACGAAATCGTTTTGAGTTGGCTCGCCTTGTCAAATTTGCCAATCAAGAAAATATTCCTTGGATGGTCCTTGGAAATGCTAGCAACATCATCGTTCGTGATGGTGGGATTCGTGGATTTGTCATCTTGTGTGACAAGCTAAATAATATTTCCGTTGATGGCTATACCATCGAAGCAGAAGCTGGTGCTAACTTGATTGAAACAACTCGCATTGCCCTTCGTCATAGTTTGACTGGTTTTGAGTTTGCTTGTGGCATTCCAGGGAGCGTCGGTGGTGCTGTCTTTATGAATGCGGGAGCCTATGGTGGCGAGATTGCCCATATCTTGCAGTCTTGTAAGGTCTTGACCAAGGATGGAGAAATCGAGACTCTGTCTGCCAAGGACCTGGCTTTTGGTTACCGCCATTCAGCCATTCAGGAGTCTGGTGCAGTTGTCTTGTCAGCTAAATTTGCCCTAGCCCCAGGAAGCCATCAGGTTATCAAGCAGGAAATGGACCGCTTGACGCATCTACGTGAACTCAAGCAACCTTTAGAATATCCATCTTGTGGTTCGGTCTTTAAGCGTCCAGTCGGGCATTTTGCAGGTCAATTAATTTCAGAAGCTGGCTTGAAAGGCTATCGTATCGGTGGCGTAGAAGTGTCAGAAAAGCACGCAGGATTTATGATCAATGTTGCTGACGGAACGGCCAAAGACTACGAGGACTTGATCCAATCGGTTATCGAAAAAGTCAAGGAACACTCAGGTATTACGCTTGAAAGAGAAGTCCGGATCTTGGGTGAAAGCAAGTAGGAAGCTGTATTTGAAAAGCTGCTGCTATGTCATGGAAAGGGGGTGAAAGCCTATCGGTAGCGAAGATGTATGCAGGTGGTTTTACTCCCTGCAAGAGGTAGTGGCGGCCTGACAGAGCCCTGATCTGTTAATCTATGAAAAAGAAGGAATTTATGCCAATTGAAAAAACCAATTATCGAATTCAAAAACGTCTCTAAAGTTTTTGAAGACAGCAACACCAAGGTTCTCAAAGACATTAACTTTGAGTTGGAAGAAGGGAAATTCTACACTCTTTTAGGCGCATCTGGTTCAGGAAAATCAACCATCCTAAACATCATTGCAGGTTTACTGGATGCGACGACGGGAGATATCATGCTAGACGGTGTCCGCATCAATGATATCCCAACCAACAAGCGAGACGTCCATACTGTCTTCCAATCCTATGCCTTGTTTCCACATATGAATGTGTTTGAAAATGTTGCCTTTCCACTTCGCTTGCGTAAGATTGAAAAGAAAGAAATCGAGCAACGCGTAGCAGAAGTTCTCAAGATGGTTCAGTTGGAAGGGTATGAAAAACGTTCCATTCGTAAACTCTCAGGAGGACAACGTCAGCGTGTAGCTATTGCCCGTGCCATTATCAACCAACCCCGTGTGGTTTTGTTGGACGAGCCTCTGTCAGCGCTGGACTTGAAATTAAGAACAGATATGCAGTACGAACTGCGTGAACTGCAACAACGATTGGGCATTACCTTTGTCTTTGTCACTCACGATCAGGAAGAAGCCCTGGCTATGAGTGACTGGATTTTTGTTATGAATGATGGCGAGATTGTCCAGTCAGGAACACCTGTTGACATCTACGATGAGCCAATTAACCATTTTGTTGCCACCTTTATCGGCGAGTCAAACATCTTGCCAGGAACCATGATTGAGGACTACTTGGTTGAGTTTAATGGCAAACGCTTTGAAGCGGTCGATGGTGGGATGAAGCCAAATGAACCTGTTGAGGTTGTTATTCGTCCAGAGGACTTGCGTATTACCCTTCCTGAAGAAGGCAAGCTCCAAGTTAAGGTCGATACCCAGCTCTTCCGTGGGGTGCACTATGAAATTATCGCCTATGACGAACTTGGAAATGAATGGATGATTCACTCGACTCGTAAGGCCATTGTGGGTGAGGAAATCGGTCTGGACTTTGAACCAGAAGACATCCACATCATGCGTCTCAACGAAACTGAAGAAGAGTTCGATGCTCGTATCGAGGAGTACGTGGAAATCGAAGAGCAAGAAGCAGGTCTGATCAATGCGATCGAGGAGGAAAGAGATGAAGAAAACAAGCTCTAAACTCTTTGTAGTGCCCTACATGCTCTGGATTGCCCTATTTGTATTGGCACCCTTGGTCTTGATTTTCGGACAATCCTTTTTCAACATTGAAGGCCAGTTTAGTTTAGAAAATTATAAATCTTACTTTGCGTCACAAAACTTGACCTACCTAAAAATGAGTTTCAACTCTGTACTCTATGCAGGAATTGTGACCTTTGTGACACTGCTTATAAGTTATCCGACAGCCCTTTTTTTGACTCGTCTCAAGCACCGTCAACTCTGGCTCATGCTGATTATCCTGCCGACTTGGATCAATTTGCTCCTTAAAGCCTATGCCTTTATCGGGATTTTTGGTCAAAATGGCTCTATTAACCAATTTTTGGAATTCATCGGAATTGGTTCGCAACAGTTGCTCTTTACGGATTTCTCCTTTATCTTTGTCGCAAGCTACATCGAGCTTCCCTTTATGATTTTGCCGATTTTCAATATCTTGGACGATATGGATAACAATCTCATCAATGCCAGCTATGACCTCGGTGCGACCAAGTGGGAGACCTTCCGTCATGTCATCTTTCCTCTGTCTATGAACGGCGTGCGAAGTGGGGTTCAGTCGGTCTTTATCCCAAGTTTGAGTCTCTTCATGCTGACCCGTTTGATTGGTGGGAACCGCGTTATCACCTTGGGGACTGCCATTGAGCAGAACTTCCTGACCAATGACAACTACGGTATGGGTTCAACCATCGGTGTAATTCTCATCCTGACCATGTTCATCACCATGTGGGTGACCAAGGAAAGGAGAGAACGATGAAAAAATTTGCCAACCTTTATCTGGGACTGGTCTTTCTTGTCCTCTACCTGCCGATTTTTTACCTGATTGGCTACGCCTTTAATGCAGGCAACGACATGAACAGCTTTACAGGCTTTAGCTTGAGCCATTTTAAAACCATGTTTGGCGATGGTCGCCTTATGTTAATTGTGACTCAGACCTTTTTCTTGGCCTTCCTGTCAGCCTTGATTGCGACCATTATCGGGACTTTTGGAGCTATTTACATTTACCAGTCTCGTAAGAAATACCAAGAAGCCTTTCTTTCACTCAATAATATCCTCATGGTTGCGCCTGATGTTATGATTGGTGCTAGCTTCTTGATTCTTTTTACCCAACTCAAGTTTTCACTTGGCTTTTTGACCGTTCTATCTAGTCACGTGGCCTTTTCCATTCCTATCGTGGTCTTGATGGTCTTGCCACGTCTCAAGGAAATGAATGGCGATATGATTCATGCTGCCTATGACCTTGGTGCCAGTCAATTTCAGATGTTCAAGGAAATCATGCTTCCTTACCTGACTCCGTCTATCATTGCAGGTTATTTCATGGCCTTCACCTATTCGCTAGATGACTTTGCCGTGACCTTCTTTGTAACGGGAAATGGCTTTTCAACCCTGTCAGTCGAGATTTACTCTCGTGCTCGCAAGGGGATTTCGCTAGAAATCAATGCCCTGTCTGCCCTTGTCTTTCTCTTTAGTATTATCCTAGTGGTTGGATATTACTTTATCTCTCGTGAGAAGGAGGAGCAAGCATGAAAAAACTCTATTTATTTTTAACAGGAATTGTAACCATTATCCTCGTCTTGTGGGGAATTGCGACTCATCTAGACAGTAAAATCAATAGCCGAGATAGTCAAAAATTGGTTATCTACAACTGGGGGGACTATATTGATCCAGAACTCTTGGAGCAATTCACAGAAGAAACAGGAATTCAAGTCCAGTATGAGACCTTTGATTCCAACGAAGCCATGTATACCAAGATTAAGCAGGGTGGAACGACCTACGATATTGCCATCCCTAGTGAATACATGATCAACAAGATGAAGGACGAAGACCTCTTGGTTCCGCTTGATTATTCAAAACTTGAAGGTCTTGAAAATATCGGACCAGAGTTCCTCAACCAGTCCTTTGACCCAGGCAATAAATTCTCCATCCCTTACTTCTGGGGAACACTGGGAATTGTCTACAATGAAACCATGGTAGATGAAGCGCCTGAGCATTGGGATGACCTCTGGAAGCCAGAGTATAAGAACTCTATCATGCTCTTTGATGGGGCGCGTGAGGTGTTGGGACTAGGACTTAATTCGCTAGGCTATAGCCTTAACTCCAAGGATACCCAGCAGTTGGAAGAGACAGTGGACAAGCTCTACAAGCTGACTCCAAATATCAAGGCTATCGTGGCGGACGAGATGAAGGGCTACATGATTCAGAACAACGCTGCTATCGGAGTGACCTTCTCTGGTGAAGCCAGTCAAATGCTAGAAAAAAATGAAAATCTACGCTATGTGGTTCCGACCGAGGCCAGCAACCTTTGGTTTGACAATATGGTCATTCCCAAAACAGTTAAAAACCAAGATGCAGCCTATGCTTTTATCAATTTTATGTTGAAACCCGAAAATGCTCTCAAAAATGCGGAGTATGTCGGTTATTCAACACCAAACCTACCAGCTAAGGAACTACTCCCAGAGGAGAAAAAAGAAGACAAGGCCTTCTATCCAGATGCTGAAACCATGAAACACCTAGAAGTTTATGAGAAATTTGACCATAAGTGGACAGGAAAATATAGCGACCTCTTCCTACAGTTTAAAATGTATCGGAAGTAGGAGAACGTAAGAAAACGAATCAGTTAAGCTGGTTCGTTTTTTAATATAAGTCAGTTTTTACAGCCATATCTTTTTCTATTTTAGTTGCTGTGTTTAGTAATATGAAAATTGAGTATAAAAATAGTGATAAGTGAAATAATGGCGCATTTGTTTCAAGATTTTTTTTATTTGTTGAATTCTATCTCCTTCATTAAAATTTTTTAAATTGACTACTAGCTACATACACTTTTACCTCCTTTTATGCTATAATATTCTCAATAGAATCTTTAATCTTCAAATAAATATTCCTTATGGAATAATTCCGTTTTATACCGTTTAGAATATTTAATAGGATACAATGTTTAATAATGATTCTTTGGAAGATCGTCTTAAGGAACTGAGAAAGATCAAGAAGTTAACTCAGATACAAATTTCTGAGATGATTGGTGGATAACAAGGTACTTATTCTCGTTGGGAGAATGGAACTTTAGAGCCTAATTTAGACGCCGTTGTCAAATTAGCAAAATTATTTGATACCACGACAGATTATTTACTAGGAAAAATGATTTACAGTACTCTAGATGGTATTTCTCATCCAATCACTAGAATTGATATGAAGAAGTTAAAAGAGTTTAATAAAACTGAACTTAATGATTTGAAATTTGCGCTTGTTATGAATGGAATAAAAAACATTTCACTGTATTTGACTATATGGATGTGCTAGTTTCTGAATATAATTTAGACAAAGAAGAGCAAGGAATATTACAGCCTCTCTTTAAAGAGATTTATGATTATTTTAATGCAGATTAATGGTTTATAAGATTAAGCCTCAATAGATAGAGAATAATATATTCTTGTTGAGTGATTCTATTTTATGAAGGTTGTTTGTAGTTGAAGGGGAAATAGATGGACTCTAAAATTGATACAGCTTGGAACTTGTTTCTGGAAGGAAAAATATCAGAAGCTAAAAAGTTAGTTGAACAAGATTTTTCCATTGATACCTGTACGAATTTTAGTCTTTTAAATTTGATGGGATATTTATTGTTAGCAGAAAAAGACTATGTTTCATGTACCCATATCTTTGAGAAATACATTTTATTGGCGCAACAAAATGAAGATAAAGAAAATGAACA
>CAKQBM010000061.1 GCA_934216185.1 uncultured Streptococcus sp.
AGCATATCGAATTCAAATCCTGGAATGATATTTCCTTCTGTGTCACGTGCAATAATTCTTGGTTTTTCAACTGATGGAGTTGGTGTTGTTACTTTTTCATAGACGTGCTCTGTATCTCCATTTGGAAGTTTCTTAGTCTCTACGAAGCGGTAACCTGGGATAGCTTTCTTAGGTTGTTCGCCATCTTCACTTGGATTACCTGAAATCTCGTTTCCTTCTTTATCCTTGAATGATGTCTTAACTTTTTCGTAGACGTGCTCTGTATCTCCATTTGGAAGTTTCTTAGTTTCTACGAAGCGGTAACCTGGAATGTCTTTCTTAGGTTGTGTTCCATCCTCTTCAGGTACAACTGGTGTATTATTCTTATCTACAGTAATTGGATTTCCAGCTTCATCTACAAATGTTGTAACTGGGTGAACTGTTGGTGTGTAAGTTTTTTCAACTTTTGTTCCGTTCGCATCTTTTACTTGAACTGTAACTCCAGTAGCTTTTCCTGCGAAGTCTTTTTCTGGTGTGAATGTAATAACATTATTTGCTAGTGTATATGTACCTTCACCTGGAATTTTCACTTCTGTAGTCGGTTTTCCATCTTTTCCTACTAGTGTAGTAGTTGTTGGATCTAATGCTACATTTTCATGACCTTTGTTGAAGTTTACTGTAGAGTTGTCTTGATCTTTCTTATCAAACACGATTGGTGATGTTTGAGGTTGTGCTTTTGGTCCTTCAGTTTCAGCATTTTCACCTGTTGGTGTTACTGGGGTAACTGTTGGTGTGTATTTAGCCGTTACTGGTGTTCCGTTCTTATCTACACGTTTTACTGTTACTCCTTTTGCTGTTCCTGTGAACTGTGGTTCTGGAGTGAAGGTTACTTTACCGTCTTTGTCAACTGTGTATGTTCCTTCTCCTGGTACTACAACTTTTCCTTCAGGATTTGCTCCTTCTAATGTTGGGGCTACTTCTTCATTGATTGGCACATTAGGGTTTCCTGGTTTAAATGTTGGGGTTCCCTCTTGTTTAATACCTTGAAGTCCTGTTGTTTCTGCAGGGGTTCCTTCTGGCGTTACTGGGGTAACTGTTGGGGTGTATGTTGCCGTTACTGGTGTTCCGTTCTTATCTACACGTTTTACTGTTACTCCTTTTGCTGTTCCTGTGAACTGTGGTTCTGGAGTGAAGGTTACTTTACCGTCTTTGTCAACTGTGTATGTTCCTTCTCCTGGTACTACAACTTTTCCTTCAGGATTTGCTCCTTCTAATGTTGGGGCTACTTCTTCATTGATTGGCACATTAGGGTTTCCTGGTTTAAATGTTGGGGTTCCCTCTTGTTTAATACCTTGAAGTCCTGTTGTTTCTGCAGGGGTTCCTTCTGGCGTTACTGGGGTAACTGTTGGGGTGTATGTTGCCGTTACTGGTGTTCCGTTCTTATCTACACGTTTTACTGTTACTCCTTTGGCTGTTCCTGTGAATTGTGGTTCTGGAGTGAAGGTCACTTTACCGTCTTTGTCAACTGTGTATGTTCCTTCTCCTGGTACAACTACTTTTCCTTCAGGGTTTGCACCTTCTAATGTTGGTGCTACTTCTTCATCGATTGGAACATTAGGGTTACCTGGTTTGAATGTTGGTGTTCCCTCTTGTTTAATACCTTGAAGTCCTGTTGTTTCTGCAGGAGTTCCCTCTGGTGTTACTGGGGTAACTGTTGGTACATATTTCTTCGTAACAACTTTACCATTCTCATCTTCAACTTGAACGGTTACTCCATCAGCTGTTCCAGTGAATGTCTTAACTGGTGTAAATGTAATTGCACCATCTTTCAATTCATATTTTCCAACTTCTGGTACAGTAATCGTTGTAACTTTTTCACCATTTCCATTGACTAATGTTAATGTATCTTGTTTTAATTCAACTCTTTCATGACCTGTTTCAAAGTTTACTGTTGTATTATCAGATTCATCTTTTTGATTGAATACGATTGGTGATGTTTGAGCAATTCCTTGTGGTCCAGTCGTTGCTGAATCTTTACCTGTTGGCGTTACTTCGATAACAGTTGGAGTGTAAGTAGTTTCTACTTTTGTTCCATTCACATCTTTGATTTGAACTTTAACTGGTGTAGCTTCTCCTGCGAAGTCTTTATTTGGTGTAAAGGTAATAGTTTTATTAGCTTTATCCAATTCATACTTACCTTGAGGAGTTGTTACGCTAGTTACCTCTTCTCCAGCTTCATTTAATAATGTTAATGTATCTGGATTTAATTCTGTTCTTTCACCTTTAGGACCTTGCTCAATTCCCTTATTGAAGTTAACAGTTTTCCCTTTATCGTCTCCAGTTTCCTCAGTATCTAGCACGATTGATGAAGTTTGTACTTTACCTTGTACATCACTTGTTGTAGAGCTTTCAGCTGTTGGTTTTACTGGAACGATTTCTGGTTTGTATGTTGCTTTTGAAGTAATTGTCGCTGGCTCATTTTTCTCATTTGTTACAGTTACTGTTGCTTCTACTTCAATTGCTGGAACATCCCCTGTGTAGCTTGGTACTGGTGTGAAGGTTACTTTTCCAGTTTCGTCAATGACAAATGTTCCTTTTCCTTCTACTATTACAGAGTCTTTTGGGGTGTTGTCTGTTGGATCAACTAGTTTACGACTTGTGATTGATGCATTTGTGACACCTTCTGGAATTGTAAATGTTGGGGTTCCTTCTTGTGGTAGACCTTGGATATTTTTAGATGTTTTATTTTCTGGAGTTACTGTTAATGGAGTTACTTTTGGTGTGTACTTCGCATCTTTTGTTTCTCCGTTTTCATCTGTTGCTTGAACTTTAATTCCATCAGCGGTTCCTGTGTATCCTGCTTTTGGAATGAATGTTACTTGGCCAGTTGTTTTATCAATTCTATAGGTTCCTTGTTCTGGTACATCAATTTCTTCATCATCTACTGGTGTATTCGTTGTCGGATTAATTAATTTATATCCTGTAATACGTACATCTGGACTTGAAATTGTGAATTCTGGTTTTCCAGTTTGTGTCTTACCTTGAGGCGCTTCTGTCTCCTTAGGAGTACCTTCCATTGTTACATCTATAACTGTTGGAGTGTAAGTAGTATCCACTTTCGTACCATTCACATCTTTGATTTGAACTTTAACTGGTGTTGCTGTTCCTACAAAGTCTTTATTTGGTGTGAATGAAATTGTTTTGTTAGCTTTATCTAACTCGTACTTACCTTGAGGTGTTGTTACACTAGTTACTTCTGCACCTGTTGAATCCAATAATGTTAGAGTTTCAGGATCTAACTCAACACGTTCTCCTTTTGGTCCTGTTTGAGTTCCTTTATCAAAGTTAACTGTCTTACCTTTATCGTCTCCAGTTTCTTCTGTATCTAGCTTGATTGGTGATGTTTGTACTTTTCCTTGTACATCACTTGTTTCAGATTTTTCAGCTGTTGGGGTTACAGGAGTAATTGTTGGTGTGTACATTGTTTGTACTTTTACATTATTTGATCCTGTTGCTTGTACAACTGCTGGTTCTACTTCACCTGTATAAGTTTTATCTGTTGGTGTAAGTGTTACTTCTCCAGTTACTGGATCAATTGTGTACGTACCAATTACATCAGTTGTTCCTTTTTTGTATGCAGGAGTTGTTGTTACTTCAGCTCCATCTTTTACAAGTGTGTAACTATTTTCTTTAATCGTTACTTCTTTTTGTTCACCATTTACTTCTACTGTACTTCCAGTGAATGTTGGTGTTCCTTTTTGTTCTAAACCTTGTAAGTTTGCTGATGTTGCTGGTGTTTTACCTAACTCTAGAGGAACGATTTCTGGTTTGTATGTTGCTTTTGAAGTAATTGTAGCTGGTTCATTCTTCTCGTTTGTTACAGTTACTGTTGCTTCTACTTCAATTGCTGGTACTTCACCTGTGTAGCTTGGTACTGGTGTGAAGGTTACTTTTCCAGTTTCGTCAATGACAAATGTTCCTTTTCCTTCTACTGTTACAGAGCCTTTTGGTGTGTTGTCTGATGGATCAACTAGTTTACGACTTGTAATTGAAGCATTTGTTACACCTTCTGGAATTGTAAATGTTGGGGTTCCTTCTTGTGGTACACCTTGGATATTTTTAGATGTTTTGTTTTCTGGAGTTACTGTTAATGGAGTTACTTTTGGTGTATACTTCGCATCTTTTGTTTCTCCGTTTTCATCTGTTGCTTGTACTGTGATTCCATCAGTTGTTCCTGTGTATCCTGGTTTTGGAATAAATGTTACTTGACCAGTTGTCTTGTCAATCTTATATGTTCCTTGTTCTGGAACTTCGATTTCAGTACTATCTACAGGTGTTTTGCTTACTGGATCTACTAGTTTGTATCCTGTAATTTGCACATTTGGACTTGAAATTGTGAATTCTGGTTTTCCAGTTTGTGTTTGTCCTTGTGGTGCTTCTGATGTCTTATCAACACTTTCCATTGTGACATCTGTAACTGTTGGAGTATAAGTTGTTTCAACTTTTGTTCCATTCACATCTTTGATTTGAACTTTAACTGGTGTTGCTGTTCCTACAAAGTCTTTATTTGGTGTGAATGAAATTGTTTTGTTAGCTTTATCTAACTCGTACTTACCTTGAGGTGTTGTTACACTAGTTACTTCTGCACCTGTTGAATCCAATAATGTTAGAGTTTCAGGATCTAACTCAACACGTTCTCCTTTTGGTCCTGTTTGAGTTCCTTTATCAAAGTTAACTGTCTTACCTTTATCGTCTCCAGTTTCTTCTGTATCTAGCTTGATTGGTGATGTTTGTACTTTTCCTTGTACATCACTTGTTTCAGATTTTTCAGCTGTTGGGGTTACAGGAATAATCGTTGGTGTATAAGTACCAGTTAATGTTTTCTTCGTAATATTACCATCTTTATCATGAGATAATTCAACTTCAGCTGAAACGGTTACTGGCGCTGGAACTCCTTGGAAATCTTTATTTGGTGTGAATGTTACTTCTCCAGTTTCAGGTACAATTGTATATGTACCAATTACTTTATTCGTTCCTTGTTCTAATGCATTAACTGTCGTTGCCTCAGTAACTGTATTTGACGTTGGATCAACAAGTTTTGCTGGATATTTCGCTGAAGGTTTAACCGGTTCTTTGGCAGATTCTACATTAAATGTTGGTTGCCCTTTTTGTGGTAATCCTTGTAGATTTCTACTTTCAGCATTATTTGCACTAGTAGTAATCTCTCCTGGAACTCTAACTTCTGGAATATACATTCCATCCATTGAGTCTAAAACACTATTGATATTTGTAATGCTCGGATCATTTGTTGGATTAAAGACTCCCCAATCAGTCGTTGTTTTATTCGTATCTTGACGACGAATAGAGACACCGTGTGCTTTACCGATGAATCCATCAGCTGGTGTAAATTCTACTTTTACATCAATGCCATTTTCAGCTACGATAAATTTATATGTTCCTTCTCCTTCTACTGTATAAGTATTATCAGAAGTTAATGTAACTTGTTGACCAGTTTTATTATCAAAATACACTGGCGCTACAGTTTTATCAATCTCAACAGGAGGATTTCCATCAAGATAAACATTTTTCTTTCCTTCAGTAATTGTAAAGTGGATTTCTTCTTTTTGTGTTTCTTTAATATTACCAATAGTTTCTTTCTTTTCCCCTTTTGGTGGATGCGTGATTTTTGTTTTGAAGTCTTCTACTTCACCACTAAAAGCATTACCTGTCGGATTTTCAATTTCAGCTTTATTCGTTGCGATACGAACCCTTGTACCAGCTTCAAGTAAATCTCCTGCATCTCTTGAAGATTTATTTTTAAACTCTAAAGATACTTCACCGTCTTTTGTAATTTCTGCGATTTCAGAACCTTCATCTTCATCGAATTTGCCATTGTTGTTAAAATCGATCCACGAACGGATATAAGCTTTCTCTGCTCCACCAGTATGAGCTTGAACATTTAATTTATAATAACCTTTTTTAGAAATATTTGCCTTGATAATATTTCCTTCACTATCTTTTAGATTATCAGGGAGTAATTGATTGATTCCTTCATCTGCATCGCTATCATTATCATCACCATACCAATCTTTAGTAGTACCTGTGTCCATATCTGGTCGTGTACTTCCTAAATATGGTTGTTTTACTTCACCACCCGTTACACCATCTACAGTATTAATCGTATGAGATGCTTTCCCATAACTTTCAGGAGCATCTCCTTCATCAATTGGAATCACACCCATCATAGCACTTTGTATCCCTGATGATAAAATATACAATCCAACTTCAGTTGCATCTTTTGTCATCAATACTGGAAGACTATAACCACCAGAAGAAGTAACAGGACCAAATACTCCTGTTCCTAGACCTCCCATTTCTTGATCCGGGTTAGTCATATATTTTGGAGCAAATTTTGTTCCATCAGCTAACGTTAGAAAACCTCCTCTCATTGCACCTGAGAGCTGAGCAAAATTATTCCAACTTGCTACTTGCGGATAATCTTCATGTCTTAAATTATAATAATTGATTGGTTTATAAGGTGTGGGTGTAAACGTCCCACCTACAAACCTTTCTTTTTTCAATTCAATCACTCGCTCCCACGGGCTACCATTTGTTGTTAAAATGATATTTTCTCCATCGTTCGCACTCTCGGCATCATTCATAATAACTGCTGGACGAACATTTTTCCCCTTATAAGTTGCGCTAATTTCAAATTGTACCCCAATATTTGAGTAAGCACCTGCTCCAATTGCTGTCTTCTTATTTCCTGTATTAATTCCATTATTTCGAACTTCAGACCATGTACCATCTTGTTGGTCAGCTGTTACTCTAGAAGGTCCACTGCCTTCGCCAAAATGTTGGTTTGTAGCATTTGGATTGAAAGTTGCTTTTTCTTCTTCTGAAGCATTAGCTGCTTCCATACGTTTTCTATAAATTTCTGTTGCTTGGAAAGGTTTCAATGATTTAACTTTGATATTAATAACGTATCCTGAAATCACTTCTTTTTTATAAATTGAACCTTCTTTTAAGTAAATCTTTCCACCTTCATTATCTACATTTTGCCAGTTAGCAACATCACCAAAATCTAACCATGTAATTTGTTTTGTTAGTGATTCCGCAGTAGCTCTATCAGTATAACCATCTCTTGTCGCAGCTGGTGTACTTGTCGCATCTACTACATCTGCGCCAACACCTGTACCAGCTGCTCCGCCTTCTCTGAAACCAGTTCCTTCTTGCATCTTTTTACCATTACGGCTATCAGTGTTTTTATTTTCTTTTACTGTTTCTTCAGCTTTAATGGATTTTAAAATAGAAGTTAAGGAGCTAATTTCTTTAGCTTTCGCATCTACTTCTTTTTGAGTAGTATTCAAAGCTTCTAGATATTGTCTAGCATCAGCAACAAGTTTTTCAGCATTTTGGATTTGAGAAGCTTGTTTTTTATTTCCTCGGATACGTTCTAGTTGAGTTTCCAAATCTGCTAAGTTAGCTCTCAACGTAGATGAGTTGACAGTTTCTTTATCTACACTGTTTACTTTATTTTCTGATACTTCCTTAGTTTCAGGAGTTTCCTTCGTTTCGGCCACTTGAGGGCTTGTTGCTGGGACGGTTTCTTCTTTCGTTCTAGATTTTGGTGTTTCTGTACCTACTTCTGGAGCCTTTTCTTGTTTTGATTCAGCCGTACCCTTTGATTTATCTGCAGATTGGAGTTCCTCCCCATCCTTTGATGTTACCATAGCTGTAGTCTCGGCATTTTGCTCATTAGCGCTTACTTGATCCACATGGTAACCGAATAAAAATCCTGTCCCAACCAATACACTTGCTGCACCAATTTTTAGTTTTTTGATAGAATATTTTTCATATTTATTCCCACAAAAATAACGATGATCTTTTTCTTGTTTCGATAGTTTAAACATAATTTCCACCTTTATATATATATATATATGCATGATAGACTAGACATATATAACTTGATACATTATATCATTTTCACCAATAAAATAAAAAGAATTTGATTTTTATTTTATCTGGAATAAGTATTGGGAATAAAGTCAAAAAATGATGAAAATTATAAAATAAAGTTAGACAGAAGAGAATAAATACATCTTATAGAAGTATGAAACCATATAGGAAAAGCGCAGATAAGAAATCTCCAGATTAGGAACTATCTGTGAGTTCTCTAGTCTGGAGATTTTACAATATACTTAGTTATTGGGCGGTTACCTTATGCCTCAGATATACGGCACGCCTACATAGAGCCAAAAAACTGATGAATCATCTGATTCATCAGTTTTAAGGGTTTCTTGTTCACTACAAACAATGAACATCAATGCTATTGATTAGTCCTCTTTCTTCTTACTAGCAAGAAGTCCAAATCCACTCAAGGCACCAAGAAGTCCAAGTGCTGCAAGGCTAGCATGATCTTCTGTACCAGTATTTGGCAATTCACGTTTAGCTTCAACTTCTTTCACTTCTGTTGGTTGAACTGGTTGCGCTGGACTAGTTGGCACTTCTGGTTGTGCTGGTTGTTCAGGCATAGTTGGAGCAGTTGGTTGAACTGGCTCAACTGGAATTGTAGATTGAATCTTACGATATAGATGACGTACATTGCCATTTGCATCTGTTTCTGTACCGACAAATTCATATCCTGGAATCTTATCTTGCGGATGTTGACCCTTCTTAGCTGGTTGAAGAGGCTTACCGTTTGCATCTACGTATAACGTTTCTTTTTCCGTACTTGGAGTTGATGGTGTTGGAGTTGGTGTAACAGGTGTTGAAGAAGATTTCTTAGTATATACATATACAGTATTACCATTTGCGTCTTTCTTCGTTTCTTTGAAAGTATATTCTGGAATATCTTTCTTATCTGTTCTTCCTTTTTCTGGTGATTTAATTTCTTTACCATTTTCGTCAACAAATTTTGTCACTACTTTATGGTAAATGTAATCAACATTTGTTGTACCTTCTTTAAGTTTACCTTTTTCAACTGATGTTTCTGAAACTTTTAGAAGTTCATATACATCACCGTTTTCAACAATAATCGTTGACACTTTATGATCAGTTGTATCGTAATCTTTACCAACTAAATCAGCCTCAGTATCGACTACCATATTTGGTACAACTTTACCTTCTGGTGTTTTACCAGAAATTGGGTTACCTTCTTCATCTAAATAGTTTACTAATACTAATCCGATATGTGCTTCAGGATATTCCGTTGTATTGCCTAATAATTCATAAACATACGTAATTACCGAAGTTCTAGCTTTAACCCCTGATTTTTCTGCATCAGATGTTTTCAATACTTTAATTAGTTTGTATTTCTTACCATCTTTTGCCGTAATTGTTTGAGGTTTATGATCAGTCGTATCATATTTAGTCGCTAATGGTGAGTTTGGTGTATCAATTACTGTGCTTGATACTTCTTTACCAGAATCAGTAGTACCTGAAATTGGACGTCCAAATTTGTCTTTATAAACAACCACTACATTACCATATTTTTGATTTGAAGCTGGTTCTTTTACTTCTTCGTATACATAAGTAACTGTTTGTTCTTTATCACTTAGTTTACCAGTTTCTGTAGCTGAATCAACTTTTCTTTCTTTCAATAGATATACTTTGCCGTCTTTTTCGATACGTTCAAGTTTCAACGCTTCAATTGATGCATCGTAGTCTGTTCCAATAAACTTATCTTTTGTTTCTACTGTTTGTGAATCACTCAATGTCTCACCAGTAGTTGATACATAAGTTACTTTAACAGATTTTCCTTCAGCTTGTTCATAAATATGTTTTGTATTGCCTTTATTATCAGTTTCTGTACGAACAAATTTATATCCATAGATATCTTTCGTTGGTTGTTTAGAACCATCTACTTCAGACTCAACTGGTTTATTGTTCTTATCAACTGTAATTGGGTTACCTGAAGGATCTACAAATGTTGTAACAGCACGAACAGTTGGCGTATAAGTTTTCTCAATAGATGTACCATTAATATCTTTAACTTGCACCGTTACTCCAGTAGCTTTTCCAGCAAAGTCTTTTTCTGGTGTGAATGTAATGACATTATTGGCTAATGTATATGTTCCTTCACCTGGAACTTTCACTTCTGTAGAAGGATTTCCGTTCTTATCTACCAATGTTAATGTCGATGGGTTAAGGGTTACTGTTTCATCACCTTTATTGAAGTTTACTGTTGATTTATCTTCATCTTTCTTATCGAAGATAACTGCTGACATTTGTGGTTTTCCTTTTGCACCTTCTGTTTCTGAGCTTTCACCAGTTGGTAGTACCTTAGCTACTATAGGTTTGTACTTCGCTGTTACAGATGTTCCATTCTTATCCACACGTTTAACCGTTACTTCTGGTGCTTCGCCAACGAATTCTTTATTCGGTGTGAATGTCACTGTTCCATCTTTAGCAACTGTAAATGTTCCAACTTTATCTACAGTCTTCGTGATGTTTCCATCTTCAAATGTTGCTGGTACTTCATCGTCCATTGGTACTTCTGGATTTCCTGGTGTGAACACTGGTGTTCCTGTTTGTACTTTTCCTTGAAGTCCTGTTGATGTTGTATCTGTTCCTGTTGGTGTTACTTTTGTAACTGTAGGTTTGTACTTCGCTGTTACGGATGTTCCATTCTTATCTACACGTTTAACCGTTACTTCTGGCGCTTCGCCTGAGAAGTCTTTGTTTGGTGTGAATGTCACTGTTCCATCTTTTGCTACTGTGTATGTTCCTACTTTGTCTACCGTCTTCGTGATGTTTCCATCTTCGAATGTTGCTGGTGACTCATCATCCATTGGTACTTCTGGATTTCCTGGTGTGAACACTGGTGTTCCTGTTTGTACTTTTCCTTGAAGTCCTGTTGATGT
>CAKQBM010000062.1 GCA_934216185.1 uncultured Streptococcus sp.
TTTGTTCCATCTTCTGACATTGCTGGAACTGTATCTAATGGTGTTTTACCTTCTTGTCCACCTAATAGTTTGTAAGCTGTTGGATCCATTGGGACTGATTTTTCTGCAGTTCCAATTGTTGCTTTACCTGGTGTGAAGGTTACTTCTGATTCTTGAGGTGATCCTTGTACTTTCGTAGTTGTTGCCGCTGTTGCACTTGGTGTTACTCCTACAACACTTGGTTTGTAAGTTGCTGTTGCTGCTGTTCCATTCTTATCTTTACGAACAATAGATACTGCTGTCGCTTCCCCTTTGAATATTGGAAGTGGTGTGAACGTTACAAGACCATTGTCATCAATTGTATATGTTCCTTGATTTTCTACTACAAGTGTTGTTACTTCTCTTTCGTCTCCAGTCTTACTTGGATCGATTAGTTTCGCCTTACTTGTTGCTTCAAATGGTACTGATACTTCTTGATTATTTACAGTGTTTTTACCTGGTGTAAATACTGGTGTTGCTGTTTGTTTTGCACCTTGAATATCACTTGTTACTTGATTATCTCCTGATGGTACTGCTGCTTTTACAACTGGTGTATAAGTCGCTGTTGTTGGTGTTCCATTACCATCTTTTGCTTGTACTGTTGCTGGTACTGGTGTTCCTGAGAATCCTGGTTCTGGAGTGAATGTAACTTTACCTGTTGCAGGGTCAATTGTGTACTTACCTACTTTTTCTCCAGCTGTATTTTTAGCATCGATTTCTGTTGCTTCGATTGGTTGGTTCGTAGTTGGATCTACTAACTTAGCTGGATTTGTTGTGCTCACTGTCATAGGAATATTTTCATTTCCTGATTTGAACGTTGGTGTTCCTTCTTGTACTGCACCTTGGATTCCTTCTGAACCTGCATTTGTTCCTACCGGTCTTACAGGTTTAATAATTGGAGTATAGGTTGTTTGTACTTTTACATTGTTTGATCCTGTTGCTTGTACAGTTGCTGGCTCTACTTCACCTGTATAAGTTTTATCCGTAGGTGTAAATGTTACCTCTCCTGTTTGCGGATCAATTGTATATTTACCAATGACTTCTTGAGTATCCTTCTTATATGCTGGAATTGAATCAGTTTCTGTTCCATCTTTTACAAGTTTATAACTATTTGGTTTAACAGTAACTGTTTTTTCAACCCCATTTACATCTACGCTTTGTGGTGTAAATGTTGGAGTACCTTTTTGAACCAATCCTTGAACATTTGTAGATTCCGCCGGAGTTTTTTCTAACTCAATTGGAACAATAATTGGTTTGTACGAAGCTTTTGATGTCATTGTCGTACTATCATTATTTTCATTTAGGACTGTTATTGTTCCTTGTACTTCAATGGCAGGTACATCCCCCACATATGACGGTACTGGAGTAAATGTTACTTTTCCATTTGCATTAATAGTAAATGTTCCTTTGCCATCTACTGTTACAGAATTTGTTAGAGATTTAGTGATTGGATCTATCAATTTACGTTCTGTAACTACAGCATTTGTTACTCCTTTTGGAAGTTTAAATGTTGGCGTTGCTTCTTGTGGTAACCCTTGAATATTCGTTGTTGATTTATTTTCTGGTGTTACTTTTAGTGGCGTTACACTTGGTGTATAAGTAGCATCTTTTGTTTCGCCATTTTCATCTGTTGCACGCACCGTAATTCCCGTTGTTGGTCCTGTAAATCCAGGTTTTGGAACAAATGTCACTTCTCCAGTTGCTTTATCAATACTGTATGTTCCTTGATTTTCTACTTCAACTTCCTCTACAGGGGTATTATTCGTTGGATCAACTAATTTGTATTCTGTAATACGAACACTTGAAGTAGAAATTGAGAATTCTGGTGTTCCAGTTTGTGTTTTCCCTTGTGGTGCTTCTGAAGTTTTATCCACACTTGACATTGTAACGTCTGTTACTGTTGGTGTATACGTTGCTGTAGCAATTGTTCCGTTTTTATCAACACGTTTGACAGTCACTGCTGGAGCTTCTCCAACAAAGTTTTTATTCGGCGTAAATGTTACTGTTCCGTCTTTTGATACTGTATAAGTACCTTTTCCTGCTATAACAACTTTTCCATCTTGATCAGCACCTTCTAAAGTTGCTGGTACTTCATCATTCATTGGAACTTCAGGTACTCCACCATTGAATACAGGTTTACCAGTTTGAACTTTTCCTTGTAATCCGCTTGAAGTAGCATTTGTCCCTGATGGTGTTACTTGAGTTACTGTTGGTACATATTTTTTCGTAACAACTTTTCCATTTTCGTCTTCAACTTGAACAGTTACTCCTTCAGCTGTTCCATGATAACTTGGAAGTGGCGTAAATGTAATTGCATTGTCTTTTAATTCATACGTTCCGACATCAGGCACAGTAACTGTCTTAACTTTTTCATTACCATTCAATAATGTTAATGTATCTGGTTTTAAGGCAACTTTTTCATTACCTGTGTCAAAGTTTACTGTTTTTCCATCTTCTTCATCTTTTTGATTGAAGACAATTGGAGATTTTTGAGCAAAGCCTTGTAATCCAGTAGTTGCTGAATCTTTACCTGTTGGTGTTACTTCAGTTACTGTTGGTGTATAAGTTGTTTCAACTTTTGTTCCATTCGCATCTTTAATTTGTACTTTTACAGCTTTTGCTGGTCCTGTAAATGTTTTCTTAGGTGTGAATGTAATTGTTCTGTTTGTTTTGTCTAGAACATACTCACCATCATCCGTTGTTAGAGTAGGTACTTCAACGCCTGCATCATTCAACAATGTTAGTGTGTTTGGATCTAACTCAACTCGTTCACCATTTGCACCTGTTTCACTTCCTTTGTTGAAGTTAACAGTCGTATCTTTATTATCTCCAGTTTCTTTTGTATCTAGAACGATTGATGATGTTTGTGGCTTACCTTGTAATCCACTTGTAGCTGATTTTTCAGCTGTTGGTGTTACAGGTGTGATAGTTGGTGTATAAGTTGTTTCTACTTTTACCCCATTTGATCCTGTTGCTTGTACATCTACTGGTGCTACTGCTCCTGTATAAGTCTTATCTGTTGGTGTAAAGGTTACTGTTCCATTTTGTGGATCAATTGTATACGTACCAATTTCTTCAGTTGTTCCTGCTTTATAAGCTGGAAGTGAATCACTTGCCACTCCATCTTTTACAAGTTTATAACTGTTTGGTTCAACACTAATTGTCTTTTGCACTCCATTTACTTCAACCGTTTTCGGTGTAAATGTTGGTGTTCCAGTTTGTACTAATCCTTGTAAGTTCGTTGATGTTGCTGGTGCTTTATCAATCTCAGCTGGCACAATAACTGGTTTGTAAGTTGCTGTTGATGTGATTGTTGCACTTTCGTTTTTAGCGTTTGTAACTGTTACAGTTGCTTTTACTGTAATTGGGTCTATTTCACCTTTGAATGTAGGTTCTGGTGTAAAGATTACTTTACCATTAACATCAATCGTAAATGTACCTTTTCCTGCTACTGTTACGCTGTCTTTTTCTGTTTGATCAGCAGGGTCCACTAGTTTACGACTTGTCACTGTTGCATTGTTTGATTCAGTAGGAATCGTGAATGTTGGTGTTTCTTCTTGAGTGACACCTTGGATATTTGTTGTTGTTTTATCCCCTGGAGTTACTGTTAGAGCATTTACTGTTGGAGTATATTTCGCTTCTGCTGTTTCTCCATTTCCATCTGTAGCTTGTACAGAAATTCCAGTTGCTGACCCTGTAAATCCTGGTTTTGGAATGAAAGTTACTTGTCCAGTTGTCGGATTAATACGATATGTTCCTTCCTTTGGAACTTCAATTTCATTTCCTTCTACAGGTGTATTACCATTTGGATTTAACAATTTGTATCCTGTAATACTTACTTCTGGACTTGAAATCGTAAACGTTGGTGTTCCAGTTTGTGTTTTCCCTTGTGGTGCTTCTGAAGTTTTATCTACACTTGACATTGAAACGTCTTTTACTGTTGGTGTGTAAGTTGTTTCAACTTTCGTTCCGTTCGCATCTTTGATTTGAACTTTAACTGGTGTTGCCGTTCCTACAAATGTTTTCTTCGGTGTAAATGTAATAGTTTTACTTGCTTTATCTAAAACATACTCCCCATCGTTAGTTGTAAGAGATGTTACTTCATTATTTCCATCTAACAATGTTAATGTACTTGCATCTAATTCAACATGTTCTCCATTAGCCCCTACTTGACTTCCTTTGTTGAAGTTTACAGTTTTATCTTTGTCGGCACTATTTTCTGGTGTATCTAATACGATTGAAGAAGTTTGTTTTTTACCTTGTACATCACTTGTTGCAGACGCTTCTGCTGTTGGTGTTACTGGTGTAATGATTGGTGTATAAGTTGTTTCTACTTTTACTCCATTTGATCCTGTAGCTTGTACAGATACTGGTGCTACTTCACCTGTATAAGTTTTATCCGATGGTGTAAATGTTACTTGTCCTGTCGCTGAATCAATTGTATATGTACCAACTTGGTCAGTTGTTCCTGCTTTATAGGCTGGAAGTGTATTACTTTCCGTTTCACCTTTTACAAGTTTGTAGCTATTTGGTTGAACCGTAATTGTTTTTGGTGTTCCATCTACATCAACCGTTTTCGGTGTAAATGTTGGCGTTCCAGTTTGTACTAATCCTTGCAAGTTTGTTGATGTTGCAGGTGCTTTATCAATCTCAGCCGATACGATAATTGGTTTATATGTCGTAGTTGAAGGAATTGTCTTACTTTCATTTTTATCATTTGTAATGGTTACAGTTGCTTTTACTGTAATTGGATCTACATCACCTTTGTAGGTTGGAAGTGGTGTGAATGTTACTTTTCCATTTCCATCAATCGTGAATGTACCTTTTCCGGCTACTGTTACGCTATCTTTTTCCCCATTATCTGTTGGATCAACTAATTTACGACTTGTAACTGTAACATTATTTGATTCAGTTGGAACTGGGAATGTTGGTGTTCCTTCTTGAGTTTCTCCTTGGATATTTGTTGTTGTTGCAGGTTGTGGAGTTAATGTTAATGCATTCACTGTTGGAGTGTATTTCGCATCTTTTGTTTCTCCATTTTCATCTGTAGCTTGTACAGAAATTCCCGTTGCTTTACCTGTAAATCCTGGTTTTGGAATGAAAGTTACTAGACCTCTTGTTTGATCGATACGATAAGTCCCTTGGTCTGGAACTTCAATTTCATTTCCTTCTACTGGTGTGTTTCCAGTTGGATTTAACAATTTATATCCTGTAATACGTACTTCTGGAGTTGAAACTGTAAATGTTGGAGTTCCTGTTTGTGTTTTCCCTTGTGGTGCAGAAGATTCTTTATCCACACTTGTCATTGTAACGTCAGTTACTGTTGGTGTGTAAGTCGTTTCTACTTTTGTACCGTTCACGTCTTTGATTTGAACTTTTACAGGTTTTGCTGGTCCTACAAATGTTTTATTAGGTGTGAAAGTAATTGTCTTACTTGCTTTATCTAGTACATATTCACCATCAGTTGTTGTAAGAGATGTTACTTCAGCTCCTGCATCATTTAACAATGTTAGTGTATTTGGATCTAATTCGACATGTTCTCCATTAGCTCCTTGTTCACTTCCTTTATTGAAGTTTATAGTTTTATCTTTATCAGCATCTGTTTCTACTGTATCCAACACAATTCTTGATACTTGTTTTTTACCTTGTACATCTGTTGTTGCTGATGGCTCTTTTGTTGGTGTTACTGGAGTGATAGTTGGTGTATACGTTGTTTGTACTTTTACGCCATTTGATCCTGTTGCTTGTACAGATACTGGTTCTACTGCTCCTGTATAAGTTTTATCTGTTGGTGTAAATGTTACTACTCCAGTTGCTGGATTAATTGTATACGTACCAATTTGGTCTGTTGTACCTGCTTTATGGGCTGGAAGTGATTCGCTTTCTGCTCCATCTTTTACTAGTTTGTAGCTATTTGGTTCAACACTGATTGTTTTTTGTACGCCATCTACTTCGATTGTTTTCGGTGTAAATGTTGGAGTTCCAGTTTGTACTAATCCTTGTAAGTTTGTTGATGTCGCTAGTGCTTTATCAATCTCAGCTGGTACAATAATTGGTTTGTAAGAAGCTGTTGATGTAATAGTTGCACTTTCGTTTTTAGCGTTTGTAACTGTTACAGTTGCTTTTACTGTAATTGGATCTACATCACCTTTATAGGTTGGAAGTGGTACGAATGTTACTTTTCCATTTCCATCAATTGTGAATGTTCCTTTTCCTGCTACTGTTACGCTATCTTTTTCTGTTTGATCGGCAGGATCCACTAGTTTACGACTAGTCACTGTTGCATTATTCGTTGATTCAGCCGGAATCGTAAATGTTGGTGTTCCTTCTTGAGTTTCCCCTTGGATATTTTTCGTTGTTTTACCTTCTGGAGTTACTGTTAATTCAGTTACTGTTGGAACATATTTCTTCGTAACAACTTTTCCATTTTCGTCTTCAACTTGAACATTTACTCCTTCAGCTGTTCCATGGTAGGCAGGTGCCGGTGTAAATGTAATCGCATTGTCTACTAGTTCATAAGTTCCGACATTCAGTACAGTGATTGACTTCACTTTATCTGTACCATTTAGTAATGTTAATGTTTCTGGTTTTAAGGCTACTCTTTCGTGACCTGTGTCAAAGTTTAGAGTTTTTCCATCTTCTTCCTCTCTTTGATCGAAGACGATTGGAGATTTTTGTGTCAGTCCTTGTGGTCCTGATGTTGCTGAATCTTTACCTGTTGGAGTAACTTCGATAACGGTTGGTGTATACGTTGTTTCAACTTTTGTCCCATTCGCATCTTTGATTTGTACTTTTACAGATGTTGCTTGTCCAACAAATGTTTTCTTCGGTGTAAATGTAATAGTTTTACTTACTTTATCTAATACATACTCACCTTGATCTGTTGTAACTGTGTTTGTTTCAGCTCCTGAAGCGTTTAGTAATGTTAATGTTTCTTTATCTAATTCAACATGTTCCCCATCAGTACTCACCTCTGGACTTCTATCAAAGTTAACCGTTTGATTTTTATCGGCATTATTTTCTAGTGTATCAAAGACGATTCTTGATACTTGTGCTTTCCCTTGAACATCTCTAGTTGTTGACGCTTCTGCAGTTGGAGCTACTGGGATAATTCTCGGAGTATACGTAGCTCCTTTAGTAACTGTAACATCATTATCATCTTTATCATGTGCTACAACAACTGGAACAGACACTTTGACAGGTTGCACTTCATCTCTATAATCAATATTTGGTGTAAATGTTACTTCTCCTGTTTCCGGAGCTATCTTATACGTACCGACTTTATTGTTATTTGAATCTAAGGCATCTACAATCGCAGAGTCTGCAAGAGTATTCGTTCTAGGATCAAACAGTCTTGCTGGATGTTTTGCTGATGCAGTAACTGGAGTATCCGAAGTTTCAACATTAAATGTAGGTTTGCCTTTTTGTGCAAATCCTTGGATATTCCTACTTTCCGCATGATTAGGAGTTGGTTCCACAGTAGGCATTCTTACTTCTGGAACGTATAATCCATCCATCGTATTTAAGACATCATTGACATTTGGAGAAACAGCTTCATCACTTGTTCCCCAGTCTGTCGTTGTTTTGTTCGTATCTTGACGACGAATCGTAAATCCGTGCGCTTTTCCTACAAAGCCTTTTGCTGGAGTAAATTCTACATCGACATCTTTTCCATTTGGTGTAAACTTATAGGTTCCTTGTCCTCTTACAGTATAGGTATTCTCATCTGATAAAGTGACTTTTTCACCAGTTTTGTTGTTAATATATACTGGTGGTACAGTAGTATCGATTTCCGCATTGACATCATCTTGTGTATAAATATATTTACCTTTTGGAGTGAAATGAACGGTTGTATGTTGAATTTCTACATTAGTCCCAATTGTCGCATTTCCAATTGTAGTTTTCTTCTCTCCTTTAGGTGGGTGAGTAATCTTCGCATTAAAGTCTTCTACTTCCCCAGAGAATGCTAGTCCTGTCGGTTTTTCAATTTCTTCTCTACTTGTTGCAATACGAACCCTAGTACCAGCTTCAAGTAACTGTCCTGCGTCTTTTTGTGTTTTATTTGTAAAATGTAATTTTACATCGCCATCTTGTGTAATTTCGGCAATATCTGAAGCTTCATCTGAATCGAACTGTCCATTATTATTAAAATCAATCCATGAACGAACATATGCTTTTTCAGCACCACCTGTGTGCGCCTGAATATTTAAGGTATAATAACCAGCATTTGAAATATTTGCTTTGATAATATTTCCTTCGCTACCTTTTAAACTATCAGGAAGTAATTGATTGATTCCTTCATCTGCTGTATCAGTATCATCATCACCGTGCCAGTTTTTAAGGACACCAGTATCCGCATCAGGTCTTTCAGACCCTAAATATGGTTGTTTTACTACGGCACCAGTCAATCCATCTCTGGTATTCATCGTGTGAGTTGCTTCACCATAGGTTGCAGGAGCATCCCCTTCATCAATAGGCGCTACCCCCATCATGGCTGCTTGTGCCCCGTTTGAGAAAACGTACATCCCTACTTCTGTTGCATTTTTTGTCATTACTACTGGCACACTATATTTCCCAGCTGTAATACCAGGACCAAATACACCAGTACCTAGACCACCTGTTTCTTGATCTGGGTTGGTAAAGAATTTAGGCACTATCTTATTACCAGCTCCTACATTGTAGATGGCAGTAGCATTTATATCATTACTAGTCCGTATATCCGGAAAACCTCTATAAGCAGTTGTATAATAATCTACTGGTCTATATCTGCGAGCATCCGTTGTATTTTTCTCTAAGTCAATAATTTGTTGCCATCCACTACCATTTGTTGTAAAGGTAATTATTTCTCCAGGGTTTGCACTTTCCGCATCGGTCATCACTACCGCTGGACGAACGGGATTCCCTTTATAAGTACCACTAATTTCAAATTGAACCCCAATATTAGCTCCATAACGATCTGCTATAATAGAGGTTTTTCTTCCATTTGTATTAATCCCATTGTCTCTAATCTCAGACCACTGATCCTGAGCTTGTGCAGTAATTCTTACGGGAGTGTTATCAGTTCTATCAATAAGTCCATTAGTCGCATTTGGGTTAAATGTTGCTTTTTCTTCTGCTGTAGCATTATTGGCTTCCATACGCTTTCTATAAATTTCTGTCGCTTGGAATGGTTTTAACGATTTAACCTTCAACTTAATGCGATAGTTAGGCATAATTTCTCTTTCGTAAATTGAGCCTTCTTGTAAATAAACATTTCCATTTTCTACAGTAACATTTGTCCAGTTATTTACATCTGAAAAGTCTAACCATGCAATTTGTTTTGCAAGCCCTTCTGCTACTCTTCTTTCAGTATAAGGAGGTCTGGTAACTGCGGGAGTTTCTGTAGCATCTACTACATATGCTCCAACCCCTGTAGTTGTAGAAGTTGTTGTTTCACCTGTTCTGAAACCAGTTCCTTCTTCCATCTTTTTACCATTACGGCTGTCTTTGTTTTTATTTTCTTTTGTAACTTCTTCAGCCTTAATTGATTTTAGGATGTTTGTTAATGAACTAATTTCTTTTGCTTTTGCATCTACTTCTTTTTGAGTAGTATCTAAAGCTTCTAGATATTGTTTAGCTTCTGCAACAAGTTTTTCAGCATTTTGGATTTGAGAGGCTTGTTTTTTATTCCCTCGAATACGTTCTAGTTGAGCTTCCAAATCTGCTAATTTGTCTCTCAACGTAGATGAGTTGACAATTTCTTTGTCTACTTTGTTTGCTTTATTTTCTGGTACTTCCTTAGTTGCAGGAGTTTCCTTGGTTACAGGGACTTCCTTGGTTACAGAAGCTTCCTTAGTTTCGGCCACTTGAGGGCTTGTTGCTGGAACCGCCTCTTCTTTCGTTTCAGATTTTGGTGTTTCTGTACCTACTTCTGGAGCTTTTTCTTGTTTTGGTTCAGTTGTAAGATTTAGCTTGTCTGTGGATTGAGCCCCATCTCCATCCTTTGATGTTACAATAGTTGTAGTCTCAGTATTTTGCTCATTAGCGCTTACTTGATCCAAATTGTAACCGAATAGAAATCCTGTACCAACCAATACACTTGCTGCACCAACTTTTAACTTTTTGATAGAATATTTCTCATATTTATTTCCACAAAAATAACGATGATCTTTTTGCTGTCTAGATAATTTAAACATAGCTTTCCACCTTATATATATATATATATATATATGCACTGTAAGTAAACATATATTCCTTTATACATTATATCACGTTCTTAATAAAAAATAAAAACATTCATTACTTTTTTTTGTTTGAGATATATGGTCAGATCAGTTAGTAAATAGCTTCATAATCTATAGTTTATAAGATACCGATAGATAGAAAAGACTGGAGTGATATCTTCCAGAATTGCGAAGGAACTCCAGCAACCATTATTGTTATCAGTTTATTAAAAGCTAATACTCTTCGAAAATCTCTTCAAACCACATCAACGTCGCCTTGCTGTAGGTATGGTTACTGACTTCGTCAGTTCTATCTGCAACCTCAAAACAGTGTTTTGAGCTGACTTCGTCAGTTCTATCTGCAACCTCAAAACGGTGTTTTGAGCTGACTTCGTCAGTTCTATCTGCAACCTCAAAACGGTGTTTTGAGCTGACTTCGTCAGTTCTATCCACAACCTCAAAACAGTGTTTTGAGCTGACTTCGTCAGTTCTATCCACAACCTCAAAACGGTGTTTTGAGCTGACTTCGTCAGTTCTATCTGCAACCTCAAAACAGTGTTTTGAGCTGACTTCGTCAGTTCTATCTG
>CAKQBM010000063.1 GCA_934216185.1 uncultured Streptococcus sp.
AGAAGACGGTTGTGATTATAGCGCATCGTTTGTCAACGGTAAAAGATGTGGATTGTATTTTCTTCTTAGAGGAGGGGAAAATCACTGGCTCAGGAACTCATAAGGAACTACTGGAAAATCATAAGCGTTATGCTCGTTTTGTGCAGGAGCAAATGATAGAGTGAAGGTGTCTAACGATAGTTTCGAAAGAAGCTGTCGTTTTTTAATAGAATGATGGAAAAATTTGGAAGAAAAGTCTCACATTTTTTTCTTTGTTTCTTGAATTTATGTTATAATGAATATAACAAAAATATGAGACGCTATTTTCAAAAATCTACCCAGCTTTAATGGAAGTATGCACATGTTAGGGTAATGTTATGGGAGGGATGTCGTCTACTGGAAAAGTAAGATAAAATGCAACAAATGATAAGTTCTTCTTTATGTGAAGAGTTCTTATCTGCCTATTTACTAATCGTTATGGAGGTAACATCATGGGTGCGATTATGGAATTTGCAACAGAAAAACAGATTGCATCATTTCTGTCAACTTGTCGCATTGAAGGGCAAAAGAATTTTCTGATGGCTTTCAAGAAAAAGACATGGTTGAAATCCTTTATTGATTTCTTCGTTATAGGAGGAGCTTACTATGTTCAGTCGAGTGTGAAGCCTAAGATTCTGGCATTCACACCTAAGGGGATTTACTTGATGGACATCAGTGATGTAACTGAAAATCGTCCTAATCAAGTCCTTGAGATGCCTTGGAATCAGGTTAAAGATTTTACTTATAAGCCAGTCTTGAATACAGTTAGGCTGAACTGGAACTATCAAAATGAAGCCTATATTTTTTCCGTGGATGTTGGTCAGGTTAGTCAGCATGTGGGGCAGTATCAATTTAACAAAGAGCATTATGACTATTTAGCTCAACAGGATTTCTTTCGGTCTAAGTAAACCCTAGCAATCATTTTCACAAAAGAATCTGGAAGCTTTTCTGGATTCTTTTTTAGCTTTACTAGCTAAATATATAGTTTGAAACTATAACTAGCTCTTGAAAAGAAGAAAATGAGTTGATGAAAATAAGTGGTACAATAGTTACTATAGATTTGGAGGTATTGTATGAGCAAGGAATTACACATTAACACAATTTTGGCCCAAGCGGGTATCAAGTCAGATGAAGCGACAGGAGCTTTGGTGACACCGCTTCATTTTTCAACGACCTATCAGCATCCAGAGTTTGGGAAGTCTACTGGTTTTGACTATACGCGTACCAAAAACCCAACTCGTAGCAAGGCGGAAGAAGTCTTGGCAGCTATTGAGTCAGCGGACTATGCCCTAGCGACTAGCTCAGGGATGTCAGCTATTGTACTGGCCTTTAGCGTCTTTCCGGTAGGTAGTAAGGTCTTGGCTGTCCGTGACCTTTATGGTGGTTCTTTCCGCTGGTTTAATCAAGTGGAACAGGAAGGTCGTTTCCATTTTACCTATGCCAATACAGAAGAAGAGTTGATTGCTGAGTTAGAAAAGGACGTGGATGTTCTCTATATCGAAACGCCAACCAATCCCTTGATGTTGGAATTTGATATCGAAAAACTAGCAAAATTGGCTCATGCTAAGGGTGCCAAAGTGGTGGTGGACAATACCTTCTACAGCCCTATCTACCAACGCCCGATTGAAGATGGAGCCGATATCGTTCTTCATTCAGCAACCAAGTATCTAGCAGGTCACAATGATGTCTTGGCTGGAGTGGTTGTGACCAATAGTTTAGAACTATACGAGAAACTCTTTTACAATCTCAATACGACAGGGGCAGTCTTGTCTCCATTTGACAGTTATCAATTGATTCGTGGTCTCAAGACCTTGTCTCTTCGTATGGAGCGCTCAACTGCCAATGCCCAAGAAGTGGTTGCCTTTTTGAAGGATTCTCCAGCAGTTAAGGAAGTTCTCTACACTGGTCGTGGAGGTATGATTTCCTTTAAAGTAGCGGATGAAACACGCATTCCTCATATCTTGAATAGCCTCAAGGTCTTCTCTTTTGCGGAAAGTTTGGGTGGAGTGGAAAGTCTTATCACTTATCCAACGACTCAAACCCATGCTGATATTCCAGCAGAAGTGCGCCATTCTTATGGTTTGACAGATGACCTTTTGCGTTTGTCAATTGGGATTGAAGATGCTAGAGATTTGATTGCAGATTTGCGCCAAGCCTTGGAAGGATAAGACAAAGATGGGAAAATATGATTTTACAAGCCTGCCCAATCGTCTAGGGCACCATACCTATAAATGGAAAGAGGCAGAAACGGATAGCCAAGTCCTGCCAGCTTGGATAGCGGATATGGACTTTGTGGTCTTGCCTGAAATTCGCCAAGCTGTGCAAACTTACGCTGATCAATTGGTTTATGGCTACACTTATGCCAGTGAAGAGTTAATTAAGGAAGTTCAAAAGTGGGAAGCCACACAACACGGTTACCACTTTGACAAAGAAGCTCTTGTCTTTATCGAGGGTGTAGTACCAGCTATTTCAACAGCTATTCAAGCCTTTACAAAAGAAGGCGAAGCCGTTTTGATTAACACACCTGTCTATCCGCCTTTTGCTCGCAGTGTCAAGTTGAATAACCGCAGATTGATTACCAATTCTTTGGTGGAAAAGGATGGACTGTTTGAGATTGACTTTGACCAACTGGAGAAGGATTTGGTAGAAGAGGATGTCAAACTCTATATTCTCTGCAACCCTCACAATCCTGGTGGACGTGTGTGGGAAAAGGAAGTGTTGGAGAAGATTGGCCAGCTTTGTCAAAAACACGGTGTTTTCTTGGTTTCGGATGAGATTCACCAAGATTTGACTCTCTTTGGTCACAAGCATCATTCCTTCAATACTATCAATCCTGACTTTAAAGAATTTGCTATTGTCTTGACTAGTGCCACTAAAACCTTTAACATCGCTGGGACAAAAAATTCCTATGCAGTCATTGAAAATCCTAAGTTGAGACTGGCTTACCAGAAACGTCAGTTGGCCAATAATCAGCATGAAATTTCAGGCTTGGGCTATTTGGCGACAGAAGCTGCTTATCGATACGGTAAAGATTGGTTAGAGGAACTCAAGCAAGTCTTTGAAGACCACATCAATTATGTGGTGGATTTATTTGGAAAAGAGACTAAAATCAAGGTTATGAAACCGCAAGGAACCTATTTGATTTGGCTTGATTTCTCAGCCTATGACCTGACTGATGAAAGATTGCAAGAGCTTTTGAGGAATGAAGCCAAGGTTATCCTCAACCGTGGTTTGGATTTTGGAGAGGAAGGAAGTCTCCATGCCCGCCTCAATGTAGCCATGCCTAAATCTCTGCTGCAAGAAGTTTGTCAGCGGATTGTGACGACTTTTGCTAAACTTTAAAAATCGTTTTTATTATTTTTTAAATATTTTTAAAAAAATTTTTCACTTATAAAACACAATATATAGAGATCTTGAAGGTCTCTATATATATCTTGTGTTCTTGAATCTAAAAATAGCACCATATATAGATTTTTTGGTTAAAAAAGATTGGAGCTACTACATTTGGTGGTATGGAAAGGGGGTTTACAAAAAATTGGGATTAGGCTATAATAATTGTACAAGAACTCCCAAGGCTCCCTTTGATTAATCAATCAAATAGTTTTGCGAGGCTTTTTTTTTAGGGTGAATGATGAATACAACTGATGAAAAAATTAAGGTAAAAAATATTTCTGTCAATTATTATGCACTAGTCCCTGATGAAAACTCTTCAATGAAAGAATTTCTTGAATTTGATAAGTTGAAGGGAAAACTTGCTAGACCAGTAGAGAAAACAGGTGCTAAAGTAATAATTAATGAGTCTGATGAGGCTTTCGCTAAACAGTTCCTTTTTCAGACAAATTATTATGATTTTTCAATATACAGAAAGTGTTTACCGAAACGAGAAGATACTACTTTTTCTTTTCAAGATTGTATTGAACTTTATGAATTCAATTCATTTTTGAGAGAAAATTTGATGAAATTTACTGGTAAAATAGAATTGTTAATCAAATCTTCTATTATCCATACTTTATGTAGCAATTATGAAGGGAATTTACAAAAAGGCGAGTGCTATTTAGATAAATCAATTTATAAAAATGAAAATGATTATCAGGAATTTATTGAAAGAATTGGAATGAGATTATTTGAATTAAAAGCTAAATCTCTTCCAATAAGTCACCATGTGAGTAATAAAGATTGTAAGTTTCCTTTTTGGGTTGTTGTACCTGAGCTGACTTTTGGAGAAACAACTAAAATAATTGAGCAGTTGAATGATAAATTTTATAGTTTATGGGTTGAAGAGTTGTTTCTTAGTAATGATTATTATAAAAATGATGCTAACATGCAGGATCATATTATATCTGCAAGTAAAAGTTGGATTTCTGCCACATGGTTTATTAGGAATGTTTGTGCACATTATGGCAGATTATACGCACGTAACTTTAATGTGGGTGTTCCAAGATTCTATACACCAGTTTTGCGGAAGATGAAAATGTATGGGAAGAAACAAGGAGATAATAAAGACTTATTTGCCTATATGCTGGCAATAAAACAAATTCTTATTTGTCATAATTCAAGCATTCATGATGAGTGGGATACCTTTATTAACGAAATTGAAAGAAAATTTATGACTAGCAGTATCATAGAAAAAACTAAAATTGGTTTTCCGAAATGCTGGAAGGATTGTTTAATAATTAAAAATGTGATTTAAGCCAAATTGATGAAAGTAAAATTCATAATGTCGTTCTTAATAAACTGTTATTGGTTTTGAAAAAATTTTATATAAAGTTTTGAAAGTACTTAATAAAAATATGAATGAATTATAATATGAATGAATTATATAGTAGTTTCCACAAAAATACCATAATTGGTAAATTCAGCTAAAATCAGATATTTTTAAATAGTAAAATTGTTGATTGCATGCTATTTTAATTGATATAAAAACATTGAGTTAGAACTCAAAATCCAGTGTCCGCAAGGACGTACCGGTTCGACCCCGGCCGCCGATATAGTATAGAGGGTAACTTCTAAAACTAACTTCCAGTTTCCCACAACCTAGCTGTTAGTATGAGAAAAATGCGTGAAATCAGTGGAAATTCGTCTGAGACTAACTTCCAGTTTTGGGAGGTAGATGGAAGTTACTTTGAGAAGTTACGCAAACTTTAAAAATCCAGCCTTCTAGGAGAAAAGTCTTCCTAGAAGGCTATTTTCATAGGGGAAAATATGGTATAATAAAAAGATAAGGTAAAGGTGAAAATATGGCTAAATTGATTCCGGGCAAAGTCCGTATCGAAGGCGTTGCCCTTTATGAAACTGGTAAGGTTGACATCATCAAGGAAAAGAACAATCGGCTCTACGCTCGCGTTGCAGAAGAAGAACTGCGCTATAGTCTAGAGGATGATTTGGTTTTTTGTGCCTGCGATTTTTTCCAAAAGAGGGGCTACTGTGTGCATTTGGCGGCGCTGGAGCATTTTCTGAAAAATGATGAGCGTGGTCAGGAAATCTTGCAAAGTCTGGAAGAAGGTCATGAAGAAAAAGAGGCCGTTGAAACCAAGGTGACCTTGGGTGGCAAATTTTTGGACCGAATCTTGTCTCCAAAATCAGACCGAGCCTATGAATTATCGGCTGTGGGGCAAGTGGAAGCAGGAACCAATCATATCTTGTGGACTCTGAGAATCGGCCAAATCAATAGCCAAAAATACTATGTCATTCGGGATATTCTACTCTTTTTAAGGATTGTCGAGCAGAGAAAGTCTTATATGATTGGCAAGATTTATGAGGAGTCTCTTTCTTGGGAAGCCTTTGATGAGGCTAGCCAAGAACTTCTGACTTTCTTACGCGGACTAATGGAGGAAGGACAGGCTCCAGACCTCTTTTTCCAAAACCAAGGTCGGCACCTCTTTTTCCCTCTGACCTTTTTTGAGCAGGGTGTGAATTTACTGATGGCCTTGCCTCATTTTCAATTTGACCACCAAGTGGATAGCTATCAGACTCTGCTTTTTCAGGATATGCATGCTGATGCCAATCTATTTGCCTTTACAGTAACAGAATACTCGGACTATTTTGAAATGAAAATCAGTGAGAGTCCGAGGGTCAATGTCTTTTATCAGGGAGCTGTACTGTTCCATAAAGGACAGGTTTATTTTCTAACAGACCAGCAGATGCGTCTTCTCAAGGAAATTAAAGCGCTACCTTTGGATCAACATGGAAAGAAATACCTGCAATTTGATAGCAGTGACCGAGATAAGTTGGCTTCTTGTCTAACGCTCTTTGGCCAGATGGGGATTGTTTCAGCTCCAGAACGGTTACAAATCAAAACGTTTTCTCCATCGTTTTACTTTGACAGGGAAAAGGATAATCGGATTCGTTTAGAAATCCAGTTTGATTACGGGGATAGACAGGTATCTAGTCGACAAGAGCTAGAAGAATTGCCATTTTCGAGTGATGCTGACTTAGAAGAAAGAATTTTCCAAGTCTGTTTGGCAGCTGGCTTTGAAGCAGACTTTCAATCTTGGCGTCAGGCCTTAAAAGCAGAGTCTGTCTATCATTTCTTCCATGAAATCATTCCGGTTTTTGAAAAACTCGGGGATGTTGACCTATCAGACAAGTTAGAAGAACTCTATAACCTAGCGAGTCCTCAAGTGCAGATTGCTTCCAAGGGAGGTCTTTTGGAAATTCAGTTCGATTTTCAAGATATCGCCCAAGAGGAAATCGACCAAGCCATGCAGGCCTTGGTTGATAATCAAGATTTTTACATTGATTTGTCTAATCAAGTCTACTTTTTCGATGAAGAAACCAAGAAAATTCGCCAAAATTTACAGGAACTGGGGCAGTTTGAATTAAAAGATGGCTCCTTACAGGCTCGGAAATCCTTGGCCTACAGTTTAGCTCATCTCTTTGAAGGGCGAGATCGTGTTTCTTTTTCACAAGAATTCCAGAGTCTGGCTCACGATTTGACGCATCCAGAGGACTTCCCTCGACAAGCAACTCAAGTTCAGGCTGATTTGCGAGATTATCAGGAAAAGGGAATCGGCTGGCTGCAAATGCTCCATCATTATGGTTTTGGTGGAATTTTAGCTGATGATATGGGATTGGGGAAAACCCTCCAGACCATTGCTTTTTTGACCAGCCAAGTGACAAAAGAAAGTCGAGTTTTGATTCTCGCTCCGTCGGGTTTAATTTATAACTGGGCGGACGAGTTTCAGAAATTTGCCCCACAGTTGGATGTGGCTGTTGTTCATGGTTTGAAAACGAGTCGTGAAGAGATTCTTGCCGAAAACCATCAAATTTATGTGACTAGTTATACCACCTTCCGTCAGGACAGTGAGCTTTATCAGGGGATGGCCTTTGACTTCCTTTTCTTAGATGAGGCTCAGGTCATGAAAAATGCCCAGACCAAGATTGCCCATACCTTGAGACAATTTGTGGTGCCGTCGGTCTTTGCCTTGTCAGGGACTCCTATTGAAAATCATCTGGGTGAGTTGTGGTCTATTTTCCAAATCGTCATGCCAGGACTCTTGCCAAGTAAGAAAGAATTTATGAAATTGCCAGCCGAGCGTGTGGCTCAGTTTATTAAGCCCTTCGTTATGCGGCGCAAGAAAGAAGAAGTTCTGACTGAATTGCCAGACTTGATTGAAGTAGTTTATAAGAATGAATTGGAAGACCAGCAAAAGGCTATTTACCTTGCCCAGTTGCAACAGATGAGAGATCGTTTGGCTCAAGTGTCGGATCAGGAATTTCAGCGAAGTCGGGTGGAAATCTTGTCTGGTCTGATGCGCTTGCGCCAAATCTGTGACACGCCTGCCCTCTTTATGGAAGATTATCAGGGAGCCAGTGGCAAACTGGATAGTCTCCGAGACCTGCTGGTACAGGTGGCAGACGGTGGACACCGTGTCTTGGTTTTCTCTCAGTTCAAGGGAATGTTGGAGAAAATTGAACAAGAACTGCCAGACTTGGGCTTGACATCCTTTAAAATTACGGGTTCAACCCCAGCCAAGGAAAGACAGGACATGACCAAGGCCTTTAACCAAGGGGAAAGGGACGCCTTTCTGATTTCCCTCAAGGCTGGTGGGGTAGGTCTGAACCTGACAGGTGCTGATACAGTTATCTTGGTTGACCTTTGGTGGAATCCTGCGGTGGAGGCGCAAGCCATTGGTCGTGCCCATCGGATGGGTCAGGAAGAAACGGTTGAGGTCTATCGCTTGGTAACCAAGGGAACCATTGAAGAAAAAATTCAGGAACTCCAAGAGCAAAAGAAACATCTGGTGTCACAAGTATTGGACGGAACAGAGTCACGTGGCAGTCTGACCCTAGCAGAAATTAGAGAAATTTTGGGAATTTCTGAAGCCAGCACTTGAAAAATCAAGACAATACGCTATAATGAAGTGTTGAAAGGAAATAGAAAATGAAACAAGAACGATTTCCATTGGTGTCAGATGACGAGGTCATGTTGACTGAAATGCCAGTCATGAACTTGTACGATGAGTCTGATCTGATCAGTAATATCAAGGGTGAGTATCGAGATAAAAATTATTTAGAATGGGCTCCTATTACTGAAGAAAAACCAGTAAAAACGATTGAAAAGCAAGTAGAGAAACCTAAAAAGGCTCCGTTAGGGGTTAAAAAAGAAGGAAAAAGCTATGCGGAGGTGGCGCGTGAAGAAGCGCGTGCAGACTTGAAAAAGAAACGCTCTGCTAACTATCTAACTCAGGATTTCAGCCGTGCGAGACGTCATTCTAAATCAGGCCTCGTTAGAAAGGGAAATCAACCGACAGCGCCTTTCCAAAAGGAAAATCCTGGTGAATTGGTGAAGTATAGCCAAAAATTGACCCAGTCTCATTATATCTTGGCGGAAGAAGTCAATTCTATCCCTACCAAGAATGAAGAAGTGTCAGCACCTGCTCCAAAGAAAAACAACTATGATTTTCTGAAAAAGAGCCAAATCTACAATAAAAAAAGTAAACAAACAGAACAAGAACGTCAGGTTGCCCAAGAGTTGAATCTGACAAGAATTACAGAATAGGGGGAGAAATCATGCCAAAGACATATCATTTTATCGGAATTAAGGGATCAGGTATGAGTGCCTTGGCCTTGATGTTGCACCAAATGGGGCACAAGGTTCAAGGATCAGATGTTGAAAAGTACTACTTTACCCAACGTGGTCTAGAGCAGGCAGGAATTACCATTCTACCTTTTGATGAAAAGAATCTAGATGGAGATATGGAAATTATCGCTGGAAATGCCTTTCGCCCAGATAACAACGTTGAAATTGCCTATGCGGACAAAAATGGCATCAGCTACAAACGTTACCATGAGTTCCTAGGTAGCTTTATGCGTGACTTTGTCAGCATGGGGGTAGCAGGTGCGCACGGAAAAACTTCAACGACAGGTATGTTGTCTCACGTTTTGTCTCACATCACGGACACCAGCTTCTTGATTGGAGATGGGACAGGTCGTGGTTCAGCCAATGCCAAATATTTTGTCTTTGAATCTGACGAATATGAGCGACATTTCATGCCTTACCACCCAGAATACTCTATCATCACCAATATTGACTTTGACCATCCAGACTACTTCACAAGTATAGAGGATGTTTTCAATGCCTTTAACGACTATGCTAAACAAATTACCAAGGGTCTTTTTGTCTATGGCGAAGATGCTGAACTGCGTAAGATTACGGCTGATGCTCCGATTTATTATTATGGTTTTGAAGCTGAGGGCAATGACTTTGTAGCTAGCGATCTTCTTCGTTCTACGACTGGGTCAACCTTCACAGTTCATTTCCGTGGTCAAGAGTTGGGGCAATTCCATATTCCAACCTTTGGTCGTCACAATATCATGAATGCAACGGCCGTTATTGCTCTTCTTTACACAGCAGGTTTTGACTTGGAATTGGTTCGTGAACACTTGAAAACTTTTGTGGGTGTCAAGCGTCGTTTTACTGAGAAAATTGTTAATAATACAGTGATTATCGATGACTTTGCCCACCATCCAACAGAAATTATTGCGACCTTGGATGCGGCTCGTCAGAAATACCCAAGCAAGGAAATTGTAGCGGTCTTCCAACCTCATACTTTTACAAGAACCATTGCCTTGTTGGACGACTTTGCTCATGCTTTGAACCAAGCAGATGCCGTTTACCTAGCACAAATCTATGGATCTGCTCGTGAGGTGGACCATGGTGATGTCAAGGTAGAAGACCTAGCCAATAAAATCAACAAGAAACATCAAGTGATTACTGTTGAAAATGTATCTCCTCTCTTAGACCATGACAATGCTGTTTATGTCTTTATGGGAGCAGGAGATATCCAAACCTATGAATACTCATTTGAGCGTCTCTTGTCTAACTTGACAAGCAATGTTCAGTAGGATATTCTCATGGAAATTCCAATTAAGATCATTCAGGCAAGTAAGTCTGATTTGGCTGATATAGAGTTAATTCAAAATTCGTCTTTTCCAGCTGAACAGCAGCAACCTTCCCATATTTTAGAAGAAAGTATCCGTAAGTGTGCGGATACCTTTCTTCTAGCTAGGGATGAAAATCAACTTTTAGGCTATATTCTATCAAGGCCTCAGTCAGACAATCCGCAATGTCTAAAAATACATTCTTTAGTCATCGAGTCTGACCATCAGAGACAGGGCTTGGGAACACTTCTTCTTGCGGCTTTGAAAGAGGTGGCAGT
>CAKQBM010000064.1 GCA_934216185.1 uncultured Streptococcus sp.
ACAAATTGTTGGACTGGGTTGGTTTGACAAACTTTACAAACATTTGGAGCTTGAGTACCTTCCGTTCTGCCTTCGGTTCTGTTCTTTCTTGGACTATCATTTGGGCTTTATCTGCCTCAACTTTGCAGATCGTGATTGGTATCTTCACAGCTATCATTGCTAACCAACCATTTATCAAAGGAAAACGTATCTTCGGTGTTATTTTCCTTCTTCCTTGGGCTGTTCCAGCCTTCATCACTATCTTGACATTCTCAAATATGTTCAACGATAGTGTCGGAGCGATTAACACTCAAGTATTGCCAATCCTAGCTAAATTCCTTCCTTTCCTTGATGGTGCTCTTATTCCTTGGAAAACAGACCCTACTTGGACAAAGGTTGCCTTGATTATGATGCAAGGTTGGCTTGGATTCCCATACATCTACGTTTTGACTTTAGGTATCTTACAATCTATTCCTAACGACCTTTACGAAGCAGCTTATATTGACGGTGCTAATGCTTGGCAAAAATTCCGCAACATCACTTTCCCAATGATCTTGGCTGTTGCAGCACCTACTTTGATTAGCCAATACACATTCAACTTTAACAACTTCTCTATCATGTACCTCTTCAATGGTGGAGGACCTGGTAGTGTCGGAGGTGGAGCTGGTTCAACCGATATCTTGATCTCATGGATCTACCGTTTGACAACAGGTACATCTCCTCAATACTCAATGGCGGCAGCTGTTACCTTGATTATCTCTATCATTGTCATCTCAATCTCTATGATCGCATTCAAGAAACTACACGCATTTGATATGGAGGATGTCTAAGATGAATAACTCAATTAAACTCAAACGTAGACTGACTCAAACCCTTACTTACCTCTACTTAATTGGCCTATCAATCGTGATTATCTATCCACTTTTGATTACCATCATGTCAGCCTTTAAAGCAGGTAACGTCTCAGCCTTTAAACTAGATACTAATATCGACCTCAATTTTGATAACTTTAAAGGCCTCTTCACTGAAACCTTGTACGGTACTTGGTACCTCAACACTTTGATTATCGCCTTGATTACCATGGTTGTTCAAACAAGTATCATCGTACTTGCTGGTTATGCCTACAGCCGTTACAATTTCTTGGCTCGTAAACAAAGTTTGGTCTTCTTCTTGATTATCCAAATGGTGCCAACAATGGCCGCTTTGACAGCCTTCTTCGTTATGGCACTTATGTTGAACGCCCTTAACCACAGCTGGTTCCTCATCTTCCTCTACGTTGGTGGTGGTATCCCGATGAATGCTTGGCTCATGAAAGGCTACTTCGATACAGTGCCAATGTCTCTAGACGAATCTGCAAAACTAGACGGTGCAGGACACTTCCGCCGCTTCTGGCAAATTGTTCTTCCACTTGTTCGCCCAATGGTTGCCGTACAAGCTCTCTGGGCCTTCATGGGACCTTTCGGGGACTACATCCTCTCTAGTTTCTTGCTTCGTGAGAAAGAATACTTTACTGTTGCCGTAGGGCTCCAAACCTTCGTTAGCAATGTGAAAAACATGAAGATCGCCTACTTCTCAGCAGGTGCTATCCTCATCGCCCTTCCAATCTGTATTCTCTTCTTCTTCCTACAAAAGAACTTTGTTTCAGGACTTACAAGTGGTGGCGACAAGGGATAATTTATCCCCGCCACCCTTTTTCATTTTGAAGCTTGTGACTATAAAAATATCCTTACAACAAGCAATTTTTCTCCTAGACTTGAAATAAAGCACATTTCTCTATATAATAATACTCATATAGAAAACACCTTTTAGAAAGATACCTATGCTTCCATATCCATTTTCCTATTTTTCAAGTATTTGGGGATTTCGTAAGCCCCTGTCCAAACGTTTCGGACTCAACTGGTTTCAACTTCTCTTTACCAGTATCTTCCTTATCAGCTTGTCTATGGTACCCATTGCCATCCAAAACAGCTCCCAGGAGACTTATCCGCTAGAAACCTTTATCGATAATGTCTATGAACCATTGACAGATGAAGTTGTCCAGGATCTCTCTGAGCATGCTAAAATTGTTGATGGCGACTTAACTTATACAGGTACAGCTAGTCAAGCATCTTCTCTTGTGATTGGTCCAAGTCAAAGCAAGGAATTACCTAAGGACTTGCAACTGCATTTCGATACAAAAGAACTGGTCATCAGCAAGGAAAGTAAGGAACTGACTCGTATCTCTTACCGAGCGATTCAGACTGAGAGCTTCAAAAGCAAAGACAGCTTGACCCAAGCGATTTCTAAAGACTGGTACCAACAAAATCGTGTCTATATCAGTCTCTTCCTAGTTCTCGGTGCTAGCTTCCTCTTTGGTTTGAATTTCTTTATCGTCTCTCTAGGAGCGAGTCTTCTCCTTTATATCACTAAGAAATCACGCCTCTTTTCATTTAGGACCTTTAAAGAGTGCTACCATTTTATCTTGAACTGTTTAGGATTACCAACTCTGATTACACTTATTTTGGGATTATTTGGCCAAAATATGACAACTCTGATTACTGTACAAAACATTCTTTTTGTCCTTTATCTGGTCACTATCTTTTATAAAACACATTTCCGTGACCCAGATTACTATAAATAGGAGATTTTTATGCCCGTTACGATTAAAGATGTGGCCAAGGCTGCTGGTGTTTCACCTTCAACCGTAACCCGTGTTATTCAAAATAAATCAACCATTAGCGACGAAACTAAAAAACGTGTTCGCAAGGCTATGAAGGAGCTCAATTACCATCCTAACCTCAACGCTCGTAGTTTGGTAAGCAGTTATACCCAAGTTATTGGCTTGGTGCTTCCTGACGACTCAGATGCCTTCTATCAAAATCCTTTCTTCCCATCTGTCCTCCGTGGTATTGCCCAAGTCGCCTCTGAGAACCACTACGCCATTCAGATAGCAACAGGGAAAGATGAGAAGGAGCGTCTTGCTGCCATCTCACAAATGGTCTATGGTAAACGTGTAGACGGTTTAATTTTCCTTTATGCCGAAGAGGAAGATCCTTTAGTCAAACTGGTTGCTGATGAGCAGTTCCCCTTCCTCATCCTCGGAAAATCTCTGTCCCCCTTTATTCCACTTGTCGATAACGACAATGTCCAAGCTGGTTTTGATGCGACCGAATATTTCATCAAAAAAGGTTGCAAACGAATTGCCTTCATCGGAGGGACTAAGCGACTCTTCGTAACACAAGACCGTTTAACAGGCTATGAGTCAGCACTCAAACAGCACCAACTGCCTCTTGATAGTAACTTGACCTATTTTGCGAACGAATTTCTAGAAGAAAAAGGTTATCAATTCAGTAAGCGTTTGTTTAAACACGATCCTATGATTGATGCTATCATCACAACTGATAGCCTCCTAGCTGAAGGGGTCTGTGACTACATCGCTAAGCACCAACTGGATGTCCCTGTTCTCAGCTTCGACTCAGTCAATCCCAAACTCAACTTGACGGCCTATGTCGATATTAATAGCTTGGAACTTGGTCGTGTTTCTCTTGAAACCATCCTCCAGATTATCAATGATGCTAAAAGCAATAAACAAATTTGTTACCGCCAGTTAATCGCCCACAAAATTATTGAAAAATAAAAACCAGCTCGCGCTGGTTTTTTTAGTCACTAATTTTCTGTTTCAACGAATCGTCCCAGAATATGAACATTCTCCGATACAGAGACAAAGGCGCTTGGATCCACCTGTTTCATAATTTGTTTAAATTCATTAAACTCTGCACGGGTAATGACAGTGATTAAAACTGCCTTTCTTTCGTGATTATAGGTTCCTTCTGCATCGTGAATCATGGTTGCTCCGCGGTGCAATTTTTTATGGATTTTTTCAATTACCTTGTCTGAATGATTGGTCACAATCATGGCCTGCATTCGTTTTTGCTTGGTAAAAACAGCGTCTGTCACACGGCTAGAAACAAAGATGGTAATCATAGAATAAAGAGCGTATTTCCAACCAAAGGTCAAACCTGCTATCAGCATGATAGTCCCATTTACCAAGAAAGAAATACTACCGACATTCTTACCCGTTTTCTTGCGAATGGTCAGACTGACGATATCCGTCCCACCACTGGAGATATTGTTTCGAAGAGCAAAACCAATCCCCAAGCCCATGACAACACCCCCAAAGAGGGCATTGATAATAGGATCCTCAGTCAAGGTTGCCACAGGGACAAACTGGATAAAGAAGGAACTCATGGATACCGTGATAAAGGTAAAGACAGTGAACTTATGACCAATCTGATACCAAGCCAAGACCATCAAAGGAAAATTAATAGCGTAGAAGGTCAGTGAAATCGGAATATGAAAACCAAACCAGTGATTACTCAAGGCAGAGATAATCTGTGCCAAACCTGTCGCACCACTCGAATACACATGTCCTGGTTGGAAAAAGAAATTGACCGCTACTGCTGATAAAAAACCATAGGCCAGAGAGGCCGAAATCTTTTCGTCATACTTTTCTCGAGAGATGCTTTGTAAGACACGTAAAATTTTTATCTGATGAGCAAAGCGGCGCAGATAATAGCGCCACCGCTTAATTCGTTTTGCTTGTTTCATCTTCTTCTACTTGTAAGCTGAGTTCCTCTAGTTGTTTGAGAGCGACTGTTGATGGAGCTTGTGTCATTGGGTCAGTTGCCTTGTTGTTCTTAGGAAAGGCAATAACTTCACGGATATTTTCTTCTCCTGCAAGCAACATAACAAATCGGTCAAGCCCGATAGCCAAACCACCGTGTGGTGGGAAACCATAGTCCATGGCTTCAAGAAGGAAACCAAACTGGTCATTGGCTTCTTCAGCTGAGAAACCAAGAGCCTTGAACATGCGTTCTTGAAGGTCTTTTTGGTTGATACGAAGACTACCACCACCAAGCTCATAACCGTTCAAAACGATATCGTAAGCAATGGCACGAACCTTAGCCAAATCACCTTCTAGTTCGTGAGCTGTTTCTTCTTGTGGAAGGGTGAACGGATGGTGGGCACTCATGTAACGGCCTTCTTCTTCAGACCATTCAAACATTGGCCAGTCAACCACCCAAAGGAAGTTGAATTTATCGTTATCAATCAAGCCAAGCTCTTTGGCAATACGTCCCCGAAGGGCACCTAATGTTGCATTGGCTACCTCAAGCGTATCTGCCACAAAGAGAATCAAGTCCTTGTCTTCAAGAGCAAGAGCTGTTGTCAATTCTGCTTGGATGCCAGTCAAGAATTTGGCAACTGGTCCGTTTAATCCTCCATCAACTACCTTGACCCAAGCAAGACCTTTGGCACCGTACTGTTTGGCCACTTCAGTCATTTTGTCAATGTCTTTACGTGAATAGTTGTCCGCAGCTCCTTTGACCACAATGGCTTTCACAGCAGGTGCTTCTGAGAAGACTTTAAAGTCCACACCTTTGACCACTTCTGTCAAGTCCTGAAGCAACATGTCAAAACGCGTATCAGGTTTATCGGAACCATAAAGAGCCATGGCATCATCATATTTCATACGAGGGAATGGAAGCGTTACTTCGATGCCTTTGGTTTCTTTCATCACGCGCGCAATCAAGCCTTCTGTGATATCTTGGATTTCTTGCTCCGTAAGGAAAGACGTTTCCAAGTCGACCTGAGTGAACTCAGGCTGACGGTCACCACGCAAGTCCTCGTCACGGAAACATTTAACGATTTGATAATAACGGTCAAAACCAGCATTCATCAAGAGCTGTTTCATGATTTGTGGACTTTGAGGAAGGGCATAAAAATGCCCTTTATTAACACGAGATGGCACCAAATAGTCACGCGCCCCTTCTGGTGTTGACTTAGAAAGGAAAGGTGTCTCCACGTCGATAAACTCCAACTCATCCAAGTAATTACGGATAGAGTGGGTCACCTTAGCACGAAGTTTAAGATTTTCCAACATCTCTGGACGACGAAGGTCAAGGTAACGGTAACGCAAACGTGTATCGTCATTGGCCTCAATGCCATCTTTAATCTCAAATGGTGTTGTCTTAGCTGTATTCAGCACTGTCAAAGCTGTCACGTTTAACTCAACTGCACCTGTTAGCAACTTATCATTGGCTTGCTCACGCGCAACGACTTGACCAGTTACTTCGATAACAAATTCACTACGAAGGCTTTCAGCTGTTGCCATGACCTCTGCAGATACTTTTTCAGGGTTGATAACCAACTGCATGATTCCTTCACGGTCACGAAGGTCGATAAAGATCAAACCACCAAGGTCACGACGACGTCCAACCCATCCTTTCAAGGTAATTTCTTGTCCGATGTGTTCCTCACGAACACGACCAGCATACATACTACGTTTCATTGTTTCTCTCCTCTTTTATTCTGTTACTATTTTACCATAAAAGCGCAGGCTCTTCATGAAAATCATCAGAAAAGTTTGCCTGTCTTTAAAAATCAAGTGAAGATCCTAAAAATTAACGCCCATACAAAAATCCGATGAACTTCACCGGACTCTTTTATTTTGAATTGTTGCCTGCTTTACGCTTTTCAGCGATTTCAGCTGCCTTTCTAGGCAAGACAATTTCCGTTGTATAAGCTGTTCCAAAACGCCAGATACCAGCAATAGGGGCAAAGACCACTGCTAGGTGGCTATAGAAGAAATCACCTTTGAAGGCATAAGCTAATCCCCCAATGATGAAAAATAGAACGACTGCTTGAATCACTGCTAATAAAATTACTCGTTTCATGTGACCTCCTGACTCTATTATAGCATGAGAATCATCAAAAAGCTGACTAAATTATTCAAAGCGTGGAGAGAAATACTGTAGACCAGACCTTTTCTGCTAATATAAGCCAAACCCAAGCTAAAACCTAGACTAGCATAAACTAAAAACTGTTGCAAAGTTCCTGGAGAATGAATCAAGGCAAACAGAACACTCGATACCAGAAGGAAAAGCAGAGTTTGTTTACTATTGTCCTGCTTAGGAAAGAGATAGCGTGCTAACATCCCTCTAAAGATGAGTTCTTCCGTCAAAGGAGCAAAAATATTAATCGCAAAGAATGAGAAAAGTGGCTGAGCCAAGGTCAGGTCTGTCGCTGTTTGCTGATTTACCGAAGGATCATTTGGTAGGAAAAATTGAACGACAAGAGATAAGAACCAAACCAAGGCAGGAAGCCAAATAAATCGGTTAAAACCACTCTTCTCAATACGAACAGGACCTTTCTGATACCATTTATAAATGACGTACACATATACTCCAGCCAAGGCCACATAGAGCAAGGTAGTAGCATAAGGTGAAGCGCCTAAATTCAAAGCTTCTACAGCCCCACTCTGAACAGTACCATAGATAAAGAAAAAGGATAGAATGGCTAGAAGAAACCAGCCAAGGTTTTTAAGTAGTTTCATATAAATCTCCTATCTTGCTTTATAGCTGTTTTTCAATACAAAGAGGTTCGCTATTCCTAACACAAGAACCCAGGCAAGTAACATACCAATATTAGAAAAAGATATTTCCCCACCTTTTTTATTTAAAAGATTTACAATTGGACCGACGAACGAATAATCCAATACTTTTTGAACCGTATCATTTTGAAGAGCAATTATAGGTAAAAAAGAGACAATTAACATAGGGAAGATACTATAAACTTGCGCTTTAGATTGAGTATCTGACACCGCACCGATTAGAAGGTTGAGAAAAATAATACTAATAGTTGCTAGGAGCAAATAGATAACGTAGGCAAATAAGTAACCTGATAGATCTACTTTAAGATAGACTGGGAGTAAAATCATTCCAAGCAACATAATCAACATAGGGAGGACGAGCATACTAAGAGTATATTCTGTTGCTGTCACACCACTTAGAATGAGTGATTTAAGATTTCGCTTTTCCTTATCTTCTGCCATCATAATCGATACCATATAACCACTTCCCATACTCAAGACCATGGTCAAACTCGTAGAGAGGAGAAACATACTCAATTCTCCATTCTTATTCATGAATTCATTATATAGAACAGCAATACCAAAAGGCATCAATAAAGTTGCTAACAAAGTTGAATTGCTGATAAGAACTTGTAATCTTAACCATAGTAGGGCATTTAATTTTCTAAACATCTAACTTTTCTCCTGTTAATCTGATAAAGATCTCTTCTAGTGTCGGCTCACAAGAGTGAACCACCATCAAATCTGTCGTGTCTAAATGTGGCAATTCTTCAAATGGAACTATCTGTTCTCGTCCATCGTTATAAACCACACGTACTTTCTTATCCACATGGTACTTCTGGATAATATCTTGCGGACTTCCATACTCTATTAAGTTCCCCTTATTCAAAAGAGATAAGCGATCACAAAGCAGAGTTGCTTCATGCATATCATGCGTGGTCAAAAAGATAGTTGTCCCCGCCTGCTTTAATTCTTGAAGTAGGGTATGAATCATCTTAGATGTTGTAGGGTCTAAGCCACTGGTTGGCTCATCTAGAAAGAGAATCTTAGGAGCATTAAGAAGGGCACGAGCCAAGAACATTCGTTGTTTCATTCCTGTAGATAGTTTTTCTGCGATAATATCTTTAGCATCTGCCAATCCAACCTGTTGGAGCACCTGATTTACTCTATCTGACTTGAGACCATATAACTTAGCATAGATGAGAAGATTTTTGTAAAGACTCATCTTTTCATAAAAACCACTGCCATCACTAACAATACCAATTTGTTCCAAATCATTTGAGGTTAAATCTTGAGAATTCTTGCCTAACAAAACTGTTTTACCTTGTTCTGCAGCCAACTGACCTGTCAAGACATTGATCATGGTTGTTTTACCTGAGCCAGAAGGACCAAGAAAACCAAAGATTTCACCCTCCTTAATCTCAAAAGAAATCTGATGAAGAGCTTTTTTGCTCCCAAAACTTTTGCTTACATTTTCAACACGAATCATAGAAACTCCTTTATTTGAAATAACGTTTTACCATAGGTATTTGCATCACATTGATATAAATATGAATTGCTCCTACAAGCAAGAAGCCCAGTAGCTGAATCTCTCCTGTCAACAAAGAAATGATAAAAAGAAAAATATATAAGCCTGGTAAGACATACTGATTTAATTGGAATAAAATTCGAAAACTCTGTTCCAAATTAGCCTTGCGCTCCCCTTCATCGTAAGAATCGAAATGCTCTAAGATATCCTTTGGTGTAGAGAAAAATGCCAAATCAAGCTGACGAACAATCGCAATCGTCTTGAAAAGATAATTTTGAGCATTGAAAACCAACACTAATGCCAAAAAAGAAAGAGATAAGGTTAGATTGCTTCTATTTAGTACAATCTCTTCACTTACTGAAATGAAGAGAGCCAATAAAATCGCTACGATTGCAATATTAAAAGCAATGCTTCCAAACTCAAGATTCCGGTACATTTGCACATAATAGGTTTCATTCAGGTCATCATCCATTTCCTCTTGATACAAGGAATGAAATTTTCTGCTTTTCTTTAAGAAATTGAACGTCAAAAGAATGCTAATGAAACCTATCAGTAAACAAATAGCTGATATCCAGGGTATCAAGACTTTTACATCTAACATAATTCCGTGGGATTCGGCACGTGCCTTCAACATATCTACAAATATGTACAAGAAAACTCCCAAGACAATAGACATCAAAAATAATAACAATCCACGTTTCTTTTTCATATTCATTCTCCTTATTCACTTGCTAGATTTTTGGATTTCTTTTCAATCCAGTCAACGACTGGGATAAGAGCAAAGTAGGCCCAAATAAATTGGTCACTTTGATAGGGACTAAACCAACCTAAGTCTATCCCAATCAGTAGAAATACGCTGACTAATAGAGCTATGGCAACTACATAATAAATCACTTTATACTTGCTCATCATTTTTCTCCTTTTTCTTCAACCAATTGAAAATGGACAAGAGGACTAAGTTAACCCAAAATAAATACTTACTTTCAACAAAATAGAACCAACCCAGTAATGTTCCAATCATAGCAAAAGCATTCACAATAAGGGCAAGAACACTCATATAATAAATCACTTTATACTTGTTCATCACTCGTCCTCCTCCAAGCGAAATACCGATTCGACTGTTTCGTTGAAAATCTGAGATATTTTCAAGGCAATCACAACGGACGGGGTGTATTCGTCCCGTTCTAATAGGCTGATAGTCTGTCTGGAAACCTCTGCTAGCTTGGCTAGTTCGGTTTGATTGAGGCCATCGCGAGCCCGCAGCTCTTTTAGACGATTTTTTAGTTGCATGTTACACACCTACTTTCCGTCAAATTCAACGGTTTGGATATCCTCAATGCGTTGCAACTTGAATTTTTCTTTTCCCTTTTTATCAACACGGCGTAGCTTGACCCATTCCTCATCAACATCCACAACTTCCCAGTTATCTGTTCCAAAAACTTGTCCAACGATTGTCGGTGTTTTCCCAATCAATTCTTTTAAGATTCTTGACATTTCTTTATTTCCTTTCTGTTTTTGCTCAATTCTTTTGATTTTATTCTCCAGTTTCTTGACCTTTTGGGAATGGTAGATATAATACATAATCACAAGAGGTACAAATCCTAATGCCCACATAATCGTTCCTT
>CAKQBM010000065.1 GCA_934216185.1 uncultured Streptococcus sp.
TCGTAACAAGTTATGTGAATGAAGAAGGAAAAGAAATCAACCCTTCAGACAAAGGAACGAAAGATAAGAAAGACATTTCAGAGTACATTTACAAAGAAACTAAGAAAGACGAAAAAGGAAATACAACACATGTATACCGTCAAGTCGTAACAAGTTATGTGAATGAAGAAGGAAAAGAAATCAACCCTTCAGACAAAGGAACGAAAGATAAGAAAGACATTCCAGAGTACACATTCAAAGAAACGAAGAAAGATAAAGACGGAAATACAATCCATGTGTATACTAAGAAATCTTCTTCAACGCCGAATTCACCAACACCTTCAACTCCAAGTAATGAAGAAAGTAAATCAACAGTTTGGAAAGATACTGAAGGTAATGTTCTAAAACCTCAAGAAGATGGTACAAAAGATAAGGGAACATTTACTGGCTATGAATATGTCAAGACTATTTTAGTTGGAAATGTAACAACTCATATCTTTAAGAAAGTGATTACTCCAAGTCATGATGGAACACCTTCTCATTCAGATGTTCCTGGGCAATCAGATAAGCCAAATCATCCAGAAGTGCCTGGACAATCAGATATCCCAACTCATTCAGATGTAACAGCAACATCCGATAAATCAACTCAAATAGTGAATTCAAATGAATCAACATTTGTAGATGGTAAACGGGAACTTCCGAATACAGGTACTCAATCATCAACTTCATCTCTCCTTCTTGGAGCTTTAGCCGCAATGACTGGCTTAGGTTTAGTTTCAAGACGTCGTAAAGACGATAAGGAGTAAGAAATGGTATAAAGCGTAATAATTCGCTTATCTATCATTCTGAAGTTTATGATAATCAAGAAAAGCCTTTTCCCTATTCTTAGGGGAAGGGCTTTTTGAAGTAGGATGTGTAGGTAAGGCAAACCCCAATAACGTAACCGCCCAATAACTAAGTATATTGAAAAATCTCCAGACTAGAGAACTCATTGATAGTTCCTAATCTGGAGATTATTTTTTTACTTTTCTTTCAACTTCGCTAATTCCTGTGCAAGGAGTTTAAGGGCAACTTGTGGGTTGGCTTGGCCTTTGGTTGCTTTCATAAGGAAGCCTGTGAAGGCCTTGTCTGCGTTACGTTTACCTGACTTGAAGTCGGCAACGGCTGCTTCATTATCGGCAAAGACTTGGTGGATGATTGGAATCAGGATATCTGGATCTGAGATTTGAACCATACCTGCTTTTTCCACGTATTCACGCGCGCCACCACCATTTTTAGCTAGGTGGACAAAGACTTTCTTGGCAATCTTAGAAGAGATCGTGCCGTCTTCGATGATGGCAATCATTTCAACCAAGTTTTCTGGTGTCAATTCGATTTGTTCCAGTGTCTTACCTTCAGCATTCAAGAATTGAGCAACTTCTCCTTGGAGCCAGTTAGAGACTTGTTTGGCATCGCCACCGAGGGCAACAGCTTTTTCAAAGAAGTCAGAAGTGACCTTATTTGCAGTCAACTGGCTAGCATCGTAGTCTGACAAGCCAAGGTCAGATACGTATCGAGCACGGCGTTCTTTTGGAAATTCTGGCAATTCAGTACGCATTTCCTCAATCCACTCGTCTGAGATTTCAAAGAGTGGGAGGTCTGGTTCGGGGAAGTAGCGGTAGTCAGCAGCGCCTTCCTTAACACGCATGAGGATGGTTGCCTTGTTGGCTTCATCGTAACGGCGTGTTTCTTGGCGAATTTGACCACCTGAACGAAGGATTTCAGCTTGACGTTGGACTTCATATTCAAGCCCTTTACGGACGTTAGAGAAGGAGTTGAGGTTTTTCAACTCAGTTTTGGTACCAAATTTTTCTTGACCATAAGGGCGAAGAGAAATGTTGGCATCCACACGCATCGAACCTTCTTCCATCTTAACGTCAGAAATACCAGCGTACTGGATGACTTCCTTGAGGGCGGTTAGATAAGCATAGGCTTCTTCTGGCGAGCGCATATCAGCCTCAGATACAATCTCAATCAATGGCACCCCTTGGCGGTTGAGGTCAACATAAGAGTAGCCATCTGTACCGTGGGTGTTTTTACCAGCATCTTCTTCCAAGTGAGCGCGTTCGATACCGATTTTCTTAGTCGTACCATCTTCTAGCTCCACTTCAATCCAGCCGTTATAACCGATTGGCTCATCAAACTGAGAAATTTGGTAGGCTTTTGGATTATCAGGATAGAAGTAGTTCTTGCGGTCAAAGTGCATTTTTTTGTGGATGTCCATATTGAGGGCAAGAGCAGCCTTGATACCGGCATCAACAACACCTTTATTGAGAACTGGCAGAACACCTGGGAAGGACCAGTCAATCACGTTAGTGTTGGCATTTTGGTCATTTCCAAAGTGGGCAGAAGTAGGTGAGAAGATTTTTGAATTGGTGTTGAGCTCTACGTGGACTTCAAGTCCAATGACTGTTTCAAAGTTCATTAGTTGTCACCTCCAAAAATCACGGGTTGTTGTTTGTGGTAGTCTGTTGTTGCTTCAAAAGCAGCAGCAACTTGGTAAATGGTTTCTTCTGAGTACTTAGGACCAATCAATTGCAGGCCGACAGGTAGACCTTGAGAGAATCCAGCAGGAATCGAAATTCCTGGAAGACCTGCCAAGTTGACTGGGATGGTCAAGAGGTCGGCCAAATACATAGCAACTGGGTCATGGTTGAGTGAATCCAAGTCATAGGCAACACTTGGAGCAGTTGGTCCCAAAATCAAGTCGTAATCCGCAAAGACTTTTTCGAAATCTTGAATGATAAGGGTACGGACCTGACCAGCTTTCTTATAGTAGGCATCATAGTAACCTGATGAAAGGCTGAAAGTACCCAGCATGATACGGCGTTTGACCTCTTCACCGAAACCTTGGCTACGGCTGTTGACATAGATTTCATCAAGATTTGTCGCATCTTCTGCGCGGTAGCCGTAACGAATACCGTCAAAACGTTGCAAGTTTGATGAAGCTTCAGATGAAGCGATGATGTAGTAAACGGCAACCCCGTATTTAGAGTGAGGAAGGCTGACTTCTTCGACGATAGCACCGAGTTTTTCAAAGTGTTTGGCTGCGTTCAGGATAGTTTCCTTAACCTCTGGGTCAATCCCTTCCCCAAGGTATTCCTTAGGCAAAGCGATTTTCATACCCTTGATGTCTTGTCCGATTTTTGAAGTAAAGTCAGCGATGCGGACAGGAGCAGAAGTAGAGTCTTTAGCATCTTCGCTGGCAATAGCGTTGAGCAAGAGGGCATTTTCATTAACAGTTGGAGCAAAAGGTCCAATCTGGTCTAATGAGCTACCGAAGGCAATGAGACCGAAACGAGAAACTGTTCCGTAGGTTGGTTTGAGACCAACGATCCCGTTGAAGGCAGCAGGTTGGCGGATGGAACCACCAGTATCAGAACCAAGTGACAAGCGGACTTGTCCTGAGGCTACAGCTGCGGCAGAACCACTTGATGAACCCCCAGGAACCTTGCTGTGGTCCCAAGCATTTTTAGTGGCACCGTAGTGAGAAGTCTCACCAGAACCACCCATGGCAAATTCGTCCATGTTAGTTTTCCCTACGACAATCATGCCTTTAGCTTTTGCATTGGAAACAGCTGTCGCATCAAAAATAGGCTCATAGTTGTAGAGCATTTTTGAGGCAGCAGTTGTGAGAATACCGTCTGTAGAGATATTATCCTTAACAGCAAGTGGAATTCCTGAAAGGACATTGTCAGCGTCAATTCCAGCTTCATCAATAGCTTTAGCTTGAGCAAGTGCTTGCTCCTCAGCGATGGTAACAAAAGCGTTGATAGCTGTCTCGCGAGATTTGATATCTTCAAGTGTTGCTTGGGTCAGTTCAGTTGCAGAAACTTCCTTAGACACAAGGAGATTGTGCAAGTCTTCAATTGTTTTATTGTTGAAAGTCATTAGGCATCTCCTCCATCGTCTAGGATAGCTGGTACCTTGATATAGTAGTTGTCTTTTTCAGGTACGTTTTTAAACAGGCGGTCACGGTCTGTTCCTTCTTCGGCCACATCAGGGCGGAGTACAGTCTTGCGGTCAGCCATGGTCGTAGTAGGTGCGACACCAGTTGTGTCGACTTCGCCCAGCAATTCAACCATGTCAACAATCTTAGACAAGGTAGTCGCAAAGGCGGCAGTTTCTTCTTCAGAGAATCTTAATTTTGAAAGATTGGCAACGTGTGTTACCTCTTCTTGCGTAATTTTCATCTTGCATCCTTTCGTGAAATGATGATTTTTAGTCTGTTCTATTTTACCATATTTTCCTATAAATAAGGGAGGGAAAGGTGAAAAAAGACAAGTGGAGGATAGAGATTGGTTTTTTGAAATAGACAAAAAAATAGCCGTCCTAACTTTGGCGAGTTAACGAGCTATTTTTTAGTTATGTAATTACAGCCACCGTCTTAAATGGCTCTGTGGGGTGTTGTTGACGCAACACCTTTTTCTATATCTATTGTAACATTTATTTTAAAAATTGTAAGGGGAATAGGATGGTTAGTACTTGGATAAGTTGGCTATTAGCTCAACAGTGGGTATTAAAATTGCTAGATAGTTTTTGTTTATCGTTTATTAGCAAACTAAGATTCCTTGATTTTAATATGCACTCTTTTGGTATTCATTCCATAAAGCCTGAAGTTCATCTGCATTTTCTAAAACATATTGCCTGATTATTTTTAGGTCTTTTGCCTTTAATTTACCATCTCTCAGTTCACCGTTCAGAAACATTGAGCCGACCTCTTCTCCGTGGATATAAATGTGAATATGCGCTTTTTGACCTTTATGGTTATGTTCGTTAGGACGAATTTCAATACCATACTTTTATACTCAATAAAAATCAAAGAGCAAACTAGAAAGCTAGGAGCAGGTTGCTCAAAGCACGGCTTTGAGGTTGTAGATAGAACTGACGAAGTCAGTAACATAGATACGACAAGCCGACGCTGACGTGGTTTGAATTTGATTTTTGAAGAGTATTAGGAAAGAATATTTAGGCATGTAGTAATCCCACGTAGTCCTTCCATGTTTCAAGGTAGTTATCGCGATTTAACTCAATTTGCTTTTGAGCAAAACGAATGTCATAGTCTGCCAAGTCCAAATTTTCCAATACTTCTCCAGTTAGAATACTAAAGGTTCCAATTAATTCATCGTCATCATACATGCGTAAAATAGGGTTGCTTGGATTCTTGTAAATATCATCTTTTGTCACTTCTAAATTAGTTACACCAAATTCCTTGAACATGATTGCTTCTCCTTTTTCTTTTATTATATCATTTTTGCTAGAATTGTCACGGTTTTCGATCTATTTGACTATAAGGAATAGCTTTTATTCAAGTATAGTCTGACATAAAATAGAAATTGAAAAAAATGCTAAAATCCGATATAATGGAGTGTTGAAAGGAATGGTAAAATCCAATGTAGAAATCATTCTTAGTTATTGAAACAAGAAAAATAGAGAATCTAAAGAAAGAGAACTTATGAATATTCAAGAAGAAATTAAGAAACGTCGTACCTTTGCCATCATCTCTCACCCAGACGCGGGGAAAACAACCATTACTGAGCAGTTGCTCTACTTTGGGGGTGAGATTCGTGAGGCTGGTACCGTAAAAGGAAAGAAAACAGGAACTTTTGCCAAGTCTGACTGGATGGATATCGAGAAGCAACGTGGGATTTCCGTTACTTCATCTGTTATGCAATTTGACTACGATGGTAAGCGCGTCAATATCCTAGACACACCAGGGCACGAGGACTTTTCAGAAGATACCTATCGTACCTTGATGGCGGTGGATGCTGCTGTCATGGTCGTGGACTCTGCCAAGGGTATCGAGGCCCAAACCAAGAAATTATTTGAGGTTGTGAAACATCGTGGCATTCCAGTCTTTACCTTTATGAACAAGCTGGACCGTGATGGACGTGAGCCTCTGGACCTCTTGCAAGAATTGGAAGAAGTCTTGGGCATTGCTAGCTATCCGATGAACTGGCCAATCGGGATGGGGAAAGCCTTTGAAGGATTGTATGACCTCTATAACCAACGCTTGGAACTCTATAGAGGGGATGAGCGTTTTGCTAGTCTGGAAGATGGGGACAAGCTTTTTGGAAGCAATCCTTTCTACGAGCAAGTCAAAGATGATATTGAGCTTTTAAATGAAGCTGGAAATGAGTTTTCAGAGGAAGCAATCCTTGCTGGAGAATTGACACCAGTCTTCTTCGGTTCGGCTCTTACTAACTTTGGTGTGCAGACCTTCCTTGAAACCTTCCTCAAGTTTGCTCCAGAACCACATGGACACAAGAAAATAGATGGCGAAATTGTGGATCCTTACGATAAGGATTTCTCAGGATTTGTCTTTAAAATCCAAGCCAACATGGACCCTCGTCACCGTGACCGTATTGCCTTTGTCCGTATCGTCTCAGGCGAATTTGAGCGTGGTATGAGTGTCAATCTCCCTCGTACTGGTAAGGGAGCTAAACTGTCGAATGTGACTCAGTTTATGGCGGAAAGTCGTGAGAATGTGACCAATGCCGTGGCAGGTGATATTATCGGTGTTTACGATACAGGTACTTATCAGGTTGGGGATACCTTGACAGTTGGAAAAAACAAGTTTGAATTTGAACCCCTGCCGACCTTTACTCCTGAAATTTTCATGAAAGTTTCTGCTAAGAACGTCATGAAGCAGAAATCCTTCCACAAGGGAATCGAGCAATTGGTGCAAGAAGGAGCTGTTCAGCTCTATAAGAATTACCAAACAGGCGAGTACATGCTAGGCGCTGTTGGTCAACTTCAGTTTGAAGTCTTTAAGCACCGTATGGAAGGTGAGTACAATGCGGAAGTGGTTATGAGCCCAATGGGTAAAAAGACCGTTCGTTGGATCAAGCCTGAAGACTTGGATGAACGGATGTCATCAAGCCGAAATATCTTGGCCAAAGACCGTTTTGATCAACCAGTCTTCCTCTTTGAAAATGACTTTGCCCTTCGCTGGTTTGCGGACAAGTATCCAGACGTAGAGTTGGAAGAAAAAATGTAACTCAGTACCAACAATTGGAACTGAAGTTCCTAATTGTTGGACGCTAGCCGCTATTTTGCGGTCTAGCTAACTGCCTTACTAACTCATCGGCGAAAAATAATCGTTTTCGCCTCTTCGTGTCGTAATGTAAAAATTGTAAACCGCTATGGCGGCTTACCTAAACGCTTCACTAGGAAAAATCCACGAATAATATCGATTCGTAAAACTTTACGTCGTGACGGGTAGAAAGTGACCTAGCGACCTAACTGCCTTATTAACTTCGTTTGGCAAATGTAATCGATTTGCCAAACTCCGTGTCGTGGTTCAGTAAATTTACTTGATTGTGTAACAATCTAAGTAACTAACGAGGATGGGCAAAAACTCACAGGAGAAAATCAAGTAAATCTTTTCACAATAAAACGTATAGTATCAAGTTTTTCAATACCTGATATTATACGTTTCTTGATTTTAAAGACTTTTTGCCTGTTTTTTTGGCAAAAAATCAAAAAAATAATTTGACTTAGCATAGTAACTTGTGTATAATGGGAAACAATTGCATAAGGCTATTTATTATAGACTTTTTTGGAGGGAAATAAATGTTTTTCAGACGTCAAAAGGGTCAATACCGCGAAACGGACCGTGTGACACGTTATAAGTTAATTAAATCAGGTAAACATTGGTTGCGAGCTTCAACCTCTCTTTTTGGTTTGTTCAAAGTTATGCGGGGTGGTGTTGATACGACTCAAGTCATGACTGAAGTAGTAGAAGATAAAGATAACCATTCGATTACAGGATTAGATATTATAAAGGGTCTAGCTGCTACAGGAGCTGTCTTGGGTGGGGCTGTTGCGACTGAAACTAAAGTTTTTGCAAATGAAGCAGTAGCTTTAGAAAAAACATTAGAAAATCCAGATTTATTGGTTACAAATGATACAGTAGTTTTAGGGACCACTTCAAAAGTAGATACAAGTAAGGTTGCGAGTGAGAGTTTATCGATTTCCCAATCTTTATTTACTAGTGTCTCAGAAAGTATGAATTCTGTTTTTGACATTTCAGAGAGTATTTCGATTTCTAGTGCTTCAGAGAGTGTTTCAGCAAGTGCAAGTATGATGGATTCGATGACATTGTTAGATTCTTCCTCTGTAAATACTAGCCAAACAACGGTACCTATAAGCAATTCAGTTTCAACTACTATGTCTGAAACAGTTAGTGGATTGGAAGTTCAATCTGAAGAGAACTTGGGCAAAAAAGAATTATCTAGCTTATCTCCTATATCTGAATTGAGGCTTACTAAATTGGATAGAGGTTCACTTGGGGAGAATGGAGATATCACTAGTCTTGTTGGAGCTACAGCTGCTACATTATTATCTTCAGAGATTTCTACTAAACAACAGGATGAAAATCGTAAGAAGCTCGCAAAACTCTCAGCTGAAATGGGTGAGTATCTAGCAAAAGCTGTAGGATTGCCGCATGCGGACTCAGCTATTAGCAAAGTGAATGCTGCTGTGACTGCTATCGAGACAGCCCTTGCTAATCCTAAAGCAGATTTGACAGAAACTGTAAAACTAGCGATGTCTGCTCGTAATTCCATTGTTAATGCTGTTCTAGGTGCACATTCAGGTCAACGTGATAGTCGTAACGGACAAGCGATAGAGAGAGGAACGTCTCCTAGGGCATCAAATCGTGCAGCAGGTCAGAGCCGTGCAGCCTCTAATCCGCCTACGATTACGATGCCATCTGATGTCACTTTTTATAATGATGATGCCGTCACTAATTTTCAGATACAATTACGTGATGATAGAGGGATGGATAGAATCAGTGCTTCTGCATCCAATGCTATTATTACAGGTATAACTTCCCCAAATTATCCTGCTACTAGTAGAAGAGGGCCAGGGGATTTATGGACTTATGACTACAGAGGGAATCGAACAGGATTCCAAAAATCATATAACATTGATATAACAGGTACAGTTGGCCGTAAAGGTACTGCTTGGGAACCGTATAGACCAGGTACCTATCCTCTTGAATATACCGTTAGAGATATTGATGGTCAGACTGCTACAGCCACTACCAATTTCCATGTCAAAGGATTCAATGAGCGACAAAATCCTGTGAGTGGCGCGACTGTCGCAGTAAATGATAAAACAAATTTAAGTCCAACAGAAAGAAATCAAGTCTTGGCTAATTTTAAAACAGCCAATGCGAGCATTCTTTCAAGTACAGACTACAAAAAAGGAACTGAAGAAGGTTCAATCGGTGTAGCTGATAATGGAGATGTCACTATTACTTATCGTGATAGAACATCGGATACAGTTAGAGATAATGTTAAGTATGGTGTGGAGAAAGCGACTGACACATTCTATGCAGTAAGTGATGAGTCTCTGTCTAATATAAATCTAAGAAGTCTTGTGCGTCCAGTTGGCGGAGCTTCTGACTTCCCTAGTAGGACAAGATTTGCATGGAAACAAGGTCAAGCTCCTACAATGACAGCGATGAGGGACCCAGAGAACCCTAGAACTGCAATCTTAACAGTAACTCACCCAGATAATACTACTACGGATTTAACATACAATTATAGAGTTTATCAAAAGATAGAAACTAATACTAAAGCTGGTGTTACTGGTCAATTCTATGGCTTCAAAGGCGGTACTAATGGTCGAACTGCTAGTGGTAGCTTGTCGAATAATATAGGTGACAATACTAGCTCGTATACCAATGTTAGAGACCTTCCTGCAAATACAACCTGGACCTATGAGTACAAATTAAATAGTACCTTAAATGGTACAGGCGCACTACAGAAAACACCAGCTGGTGGGAAACCAGAGTTTAGTAGAGTTTGGAATAATACCCAAGCGCATCAAACAGAGTACCGTGTAGTAGCGACTTATCCAACAGGACGCTTTGGAACTCCGTCTGCACAAGATCCTGCTTTGACAAGTGAGACAAGCTTTACTTATACAGTAGTGGATCCAGTGGCTAAGCAAGAGTATGTTACAACAGTTGGAAACACAGCTCCACTAAATGACATTATTTCAAATCCTGGCAATGCACTTAAAAATTCTAATTCTAGTGTAGTGATTCCGAATGGGACAACGTATGAATGGGTATCCAGACCAGATGCTTCAGCTCCAGGTATCTATAAGAAAGAAGCTAAAGTTACTTTACCACAAGGTTCTACTAATACAGCCCGTAACAGTACACTAGTTCCTGTAATGATTAAGGTTAATCCACAGGCACCACAGATTGCAGATGACCAAGTAACAAATACAGGTGGTCTTCCAAATAAAGGAATTACAGTAACAGATGTAACACCAGGAGCGACAGTTACATTGACAGTTGGCAACAAGACCTTTACAAAAGTTGCGGGGAATAATGATACTAGTTTAACGTTTACGCCAACAGATCTTGCAACAGCATACAATGGTAATAATGGTCTTCTTCCAACAGGAAATGTAACAGTTAAACAAAGTAA
>CAKQBM010000066.1 GCA_934216185.1 uncultured Streptococcus sp.
ATTGATGACCATTCCAATCCCATGAAAGAGTCCATAGGCGATGTAGTACCAGGTCACACCGTGCCAAAATCCCATAATCAGCATATTTACAATATAGGCTACACTTGAGGTTACATTGCGATTCTTAAAGACCTTCTTTCTAGTCAATACCATGACCATTCGCATAAAGACAAAGTCACGGAACCAGAAAGATAGACTCATGTGCCAACGATTCCAAAATTCCTTTAAATCCCTTGATAAAAAGGGATTGTTAAAGTTGATAGGGCTACGGATTCCCATCAAATTTGAAATGGCTAAGGCAAACATAGAATAACCTGCAAAGTCAAAGAAGAGCTCCAGACCAAATGTATACATAACTGCCAAGGCATAGAGGTTAAAGAAGCCACCTGACTGCAAGGCTAAATTCTTCAGAGGAGGGAGTAAGGTCTCTCCTAAAACATGAGCTAGGATAAACTTGTACAAAAATCCCCACATGATATAGCGAACGGATTCTTCCAGCATATCCATCAACTCATCTTGCTCAGGAATGGTCTGATAATTTTCATTAAACCGCTTAAAGCGATCGATTGGACCACTTGAAAAAGTCGGCATGAAGAGAAGGAAACGAAGGAATTCCCAGAGGGCGAAATCCTTAATCACTCCATCTCTCAGCTCGATGATAATTCCAACCGAACGAAAGGTCAGGTAAGAAATTCCCAAAAACCCAAGCAAAGACTGCGTTCCATTGATAGCTGGCTGCACCTTGACAAAGATAATCGGAAGGAGGGACAGAAAACTAACTAGGTAGAAGACCCACTTGCCATCCTTACTTTTTCGATAATGCTTGTAGAAAAGCAGGAGCAATATTTCCCAGCAAAGGTAAACACCCAAGGCAGCTAGTTGATTGGTCTTCCCACCTACCAACATGGTGACGATAAAGAAGAGGCTAACCAGCACTTCATACCAGGCAAAGCGTTTCTTGAAAAAGAGGCCGATAAAGATGGGCAAGGTTGCAGCAATCACATAGACAAAATACTGAGGATTGCCATATGGCTCTAAATGAGGAAGCTGTTGAAAGAACTCCATCATCTCTTGTTCACCTCGTTAATCAATCCTTTGATGTCAATCTTCCCATTTGGAGTCAGTGGCAAACTGTCTCGATAAAGGAATTTAGACGGCATCATGTAGGACATCATGATATCTGTTAAATCTTCCTTGATAGCCTTGGTAATATCAATATCTCGCTCAAACTGCTCACGAACACCGTCTTTCAAGATGACATAAGCCAATAGATTTTGCACCTTGTGGTCTTTATTATAACGTGGCACAGCTACAGCAGACTCGATAAAGCGAGACTTATTGAGATTTTGAGAGACATCTTCTAACTCAATGCGGTAACCGTTGAACTTAATCTGGAAGTCCATGCGTCCACCGTAGAGAAGCAAGCCCTCATCTGTCATGGTTCCCACATCGCCTGTGTGATAGGCTGGCAGACCTTCAAACTCAAAGAAGGCTTCCGCTGTTTTTTCAGGATTGTTCATATAACCTTTTGAAACAGCTGGTCCAGAAACAATGATTTCTCCCTGTTCGCCATTTGGCAGTTTATTTCCTTCCTCGTCAATGATAAAGGTTGGAGAATCAGCCTTGGTATAGCCGATTGGTAGACGTTTGAGAGTCACTAACATCTCGTCTGTCACAGCAACTGCTGACAGGGCCACTGTCGCTTCTGTTGGGCCGTAAGCATTAATAATACGGGCATTTGGGAAACGCTCGCGCAGTTTTTGAGCTGTTTTGACCGTCAATTCTTCACCATCAAAGTAGAAATGCGTGATGCCAGGCATTTTCTCACTATTAAAGTCTTCAGACAACATGGCCATATCTGCAAAAGAAGGGGTTGATGTCCAGATAGCGATTGGCAATGAAAAGATGGTCGCAAAGAGTTGCTTAAAGTCCTGAGTAATAGCTGAAGGAAGAGCGAAGAGCGTACCACCTAATGCCAAGGTCGGCGCCCAGTACATGACAGACAGGTCAAAAGAATAAGGTGGCTGAGCCAGCATTTGCGGACGACTTGGCGTCGCAAATTCCTTGTCCGTAATCATCCAGTTGGTAAAGCTGAGGAGGTTATCATGGGAAATCTGCACTCCCTTAGGCTTACCAGTTGTACCAGAAGTAAAGATGATGTAGTAATTATCATCGCCCTTGACTGGATGCGTGATTTCATAGTTATTCCCTTGAGCAAAGGCTTCTTGAACCTGAGCTAGAGTCATCATCGGTGTAGAAACCTGCTCCAATGGAAAGTCTGAGATGGCAATAATCAAACTTGGCTCCGCTACTTCTAAAATAGCTGAAACCCGCTCCAAAGCCGAATGGCTATCAATGGGAATATAGGCATGACCTGACTTAGTCAACGCTACAAAAGTTGCCAACATCTCATATTCCTGACCACCAAAAACGACTACAGGAGACTTCTCTGGCAAATCCAGTTGATCAATGGCTGCAGCCAAACTATCCGAATCAGCCTTTAAATCGCCATAAGTGTGTTCCTGCCCTAAAACATTGTAAACAGGATAGCTAGGCTGTGTCTGAGCAAAATGCTCAATGGTTTCAATCATATCTACTATTGGTTTATTTGACACAATAGGAATTCTCCTTCAAGTTAAAATTCATTATAGATAAAGCTTCCTTGACCCTGACCAAGATAGCTAAAGAAGTAAAGCAGCCCTAGAAAGATAAGAAAATACAAGGCTGTCCGACCAAGAAAGAGGTACAATTCTTTTCTCTGTTTCATCAAGAAAAACCATTCATTTCTGTAATTTTTGTTAAATAAGATGAACTCTTACTATAGTATTTTTCTACCATTGTACCACTTTCTAGAGTAATTTTCCAATTGTTTGCCGTAGATTTTCATTATATTTAAGCTAATTTTAAAAATTATGCGGTTTTTCTATGTATATTTTTAAAAAAGAGCCTGAGATTCTCATCTCAAGCTCTATCAACATAATTGTCTTCTAGATTAAAAAAGTGAGAACACAAGCACGGCCAAGGCTGCACCGATAACAGGTCCTACAACAGGAATCCAAGCGTAAGACCAGTCTCCGTCTCCCTTGTTTGAAATTGGCAAGATGCTGTGCATGATACGAGGTCCAAGGTCACGCGCAGGGTTCAAGGCATAACCTGTTGTCCCACCTAGTGATAGACCGATACCGACAATCAAAGTGCCCACTGCAAAGGTTCCGATACCTGCCTGGAAATCGTAAAGACCCAAAGCAAAGATTGTCAACACCAATACAAAGGTTCCAAGGATTTCGCTAATCAAGTTTGATACAGTATCTTTAATAGCTGGTCCTGTGCTGAAAGTAGCCAAGATATTTCCTGCATTTTCTTCTGCCTCATAATGCGGTTTGAATTGCAACCAAACCAAAATCTGACCGAGCATAGCCCCTGCGAACTGGGCTAAGATATAAGGCAAAACGGAAGCCCAAGGTAAGTCACCTTTTAAGGCCACACCAAGCGTCACAGCTGGGTTTAAATGAGCTGGGCTGAGTTTTCCAGATACAAAGACTGCAACCGCAACTGCAATTCCCCACCCCATAGTAATCACAATCCAACCTGAGCTGTTGCTCTTGGTTTTAGGAAGAACCACACCTGCAACAACACCATTTCCTAGAAGAATCAGGATTAAAGTCCCTAAAAATTCTCCAAATAATTCATTCATCATCTTTCTGTCTCCATTAAAAAGGAGGAGAGGGTAGACTAGGAGTCCTGCCCGCCACCTCTTTTATTTTTTCTTAATTTTTTAATTCTGCTAAATCGTTTTGAGCAAGAGCTGCTTCGACATCCGCACGGTAAGCTGCTTTTTCCACTTCTGTCCAGTCATAGAATCGTCCCATTTCATCCAAAACTGGCTCAACGATGCTATCCAAACTATCACGCATAAAGAGCATGTGGTTTGTACGACGAAGGAGGAAGTCAACTGGGCTAAGAGCCAACTCATTGCGCATTGCATAGTGAAGTGACAAGGTATCTGCCAAGCTGAGTCCTGGCGCTTGTTCCAAGCTGTGAGCAAGGGCAAAAACTTTCGGTGCATTTGAACCGTAAAGATTTGCCAGATAATGAGCTTCCTTGCTATCCAAGCCACGAGACACTCCAAGTTGCGCAAAGGCTTCGATTTCTGAGTCCACATTTGCTGGGTTCAATTCCCCACCTGAAACAGGGTAAGTCTTAGAATTGATGAGTTTAAAGCTACGGTCAAATTCTGCTTTGAGGATGTCAACCACGCGCTCCATAGCCCCTTCAGCCATCTTACGGTAATCTGTGATTTTACCACCAGCAAGAGTCAAAAGACCATTGTCATCACGGTCCAAGCTTGAACCACGAGAAACTGCAGATGGATCCAAATGTTTCTCAGAGGTACTGCTTTCAAGCTTGCTGACAGCAGCCTCAACATCTTCACGCGTTTTTTCTTTCGATAGATAAGCTTCGACAGTCGCAATCAAGTTGTTAAAGCTTTCATCACTGATGGTTCCGTTATTTCCTCCATTGTAGTCAGAAGCGCTATTGCCTGCAATCAATGGACGAAGACCTGCCCAGCTGCTTTCGATATCATCAATGGTGATGTTGGCTTCTGGGAAGCGGTTGTTGACAATGCCAAGTAGGTAATCTACGTCTTCCTGAGTCACTTTCGGATGTTCCAAATCACCTGTGTAGTCTGTATCCGTTGTACCAAAGTAAGTCTTGTTTTCACGTGGGAGAACAAAGACCATACGGCCATCACCCAAACCTGTATCAAAGTAAACTGGCTGTGAAACCTTGATCTTGCTTGAATCCACTACCAAGTGCACTCCCTTAGTTGGACGCATTTGTGAGAATTGGGCTCCCTTATTAGACAAATTACGTACTTTATCACTCCAAGGACCTGTTGTATTGATAACCAGACGAGCCTTGATTTCAAAGACTTGGTCTGTCAACAAATCACGAGCTACAACACCTGTAATCTTGCCACTTTCATCAAAGAGGAAGCCTTCTGCCTTAACGTGGCTGGCAATGAGGGCACCGTCTTGGTTGGCACGTTTGATGTTTTCGATCACGAGACGTGCATCGTTGTTACGGAAGTCAAGGTAAACCCCACCTCCTACCAAGCCTTCTTTCTTCAAGTTTGGCTGGCGTTCCAAGACTTCTTCTTTGCTCAAAACCTTGTTAGCAGCTGGAGTGTTATTAACTCCTGCCAAAAGGTCATACAAGTCCATGGCTACTTTGAGGCGGAAGAGGCTAAAGGTCGCTCCATCTTCATCGTAAACTGGCAAGAGCATTGGGTCCGGTTTTGGAATGTGTGGTGCGATTTGTTGAACCACTGCACGTTCAGAAACTGTATCTGAGACCACTTCTACGTCGAATTGTTTGAGGTAACGAAGACCTCCGTGAACCAATTTTGTTGAACGGCTGGATGTTCCTTCTGCGAAGTCCTGCATTTCAATCAAACCAGTCTCAAGACCGCTAGCTGCTGCCTGCAAGGCTACACCAGCCCCTGTAATTCCCCCACCGATAATCAAGAGGTCCAGGGTGCGCTCCTGCATTTTTTGAATTGATAATTCACGTGTTTTCTTTGAAAATTCCATTTTTACACACTTTCTAACTAAGTCGCTTTATTCTTCCAGTATTAGTCGTCTACTTCCGCAAAGACTTGAGTTGCTTTCACAGCCTTCTTCCAGCCCTTGTAGAGTTGTTCCTTGCGAGATTCGTTCATAGATGGCTCGAAGAGCTCTCCTGTCTCGTTCAAGAGTTTCAACTCATCCAAGTCTTTCCAATAGCCCACTGACAAACCTGCTAGGAAGGCTGCCCCCAAAGCTGTTGTTTCCAAGTTTTTGGCGCGTGCGATATCGATTCCCAAAATGTCAGCTTGGAACTGCATGAGGAAGTTATTCATGGCTGCACCACCATCTACCTTCAAGACTTGGATAGCTGTCTGAGCATCCACTTGCATGGTGTCGATGATGTCACGGACTTGATAAGCAATAGATTGCAAAGTCGCCTTGATAAAGTCTTCTTTGCTTGTTCCACGAGTCAAACCAAAGACAGAACCACGAGCATTTTGGTTCCAGTATGGGGCACCTAGACCTGTAAAGGCTGGCACGACATAAACTTCATCGTTGTTGTGCGAATCACGAGCGTATTTTTCAGATTCTGGTGAATTTTCAACCATGCGAAGACCATCACGAAGCCATTGAATAGCACTTCCTGCGATGAAGATAGAACCTTCCAAGGCATAGTAAACCTTGCCATTGATTCCGTAACCAATCGTTGTCAAGAGATTGTTTTCAGACAACTGCATTTCTTCACCAGTATTCATAATGATAAAAGAACCTGTTCCATAAGTATTTTTAACCATACCAGGCTCAAAGGCCAACTGTCCAAAGAGGGCTGCTTGTTGATCCCCAGCCATACCTGAGATTGGGACTTCTCCACCGTAGAAATGGAATGGCGCTGTCTTACCGTAGATTTCAGAGTTAGAACGAACTTCTGGCAGCATAGCCCTAGGAATGTTGAGAATTTCCAAAATCTCATCATCCCATTTGAGTTCTTTAATGTTATAAAGCATGGTACGAGCTGCATTTGAGTAGTCAGTCACGTGAGCCGCACCGTCAGTCAATTTCCAAACCAACCAAGTATCGATGGTACCAAAGAGCAATTCCCCTTTTTCTGCTCGCTCTTGCGCACCCTCTACATGGTCCAAAATCCAACGAACTTTAGTAGCAGAGAAATAAGCATCGATGATCAAACCAGTCTTTTCATGGAATTTTTCCACATAACCTTGGCTTTTTAGTTGCTCAGCCAGAGGTGCTGTCTGGCGTGACTGCCAAACGATAGCGTTGTAGATAGGGAGCCCTGTTTTCTTATCCCAGACAACCGTTGTTTCACGCTGGTTGGTAATCCCGATTGCTTCGATTTGATTTGGCTTGACACCACTTTCGATGAAAGCTCCAGCAATAACAGACTGAACAGAATTCCAAATTTCATTGGCATTGTGCTCAACCCAACCTGCCTGAGGGAAAATCTGAGTAAACTCTTTTTGACTCGAGCTGACCTTCTCTCCTTTTTTGTTGAAAATAATGGCACGAGAACTTGTAGTTCCCTGGTCAATGGCCATGATGTATTTTTCTTGTGACATGTGCTGTCCTCCTGATAAAGATCTTGAGGATGTTTCCTCTTTACAGTAACTAGTATACAAAATAAAGCGCTTTCTTGTTTATCAACTTTTTTTAATTTTTAAAAAAACATGAGGAGATTGTGCGAATTTCACAAAAAGACCTGGAACAACCAAGCCTTTTAAGTGAATAATAACTGGCGAATCGCTGCCAAATCTTCCATATCCAAGTCATTTTTTAAATAATAGACCGGTGTCTGCTCCTTCTTATGAATCGGGTTATTGGTAACCAGCAAATCATAATGCCGAGTCCGGTCATAAGCTTCAATGGTAATGAAGCGATTGTATTCCAAATACCGTTTTAAAATGGCAGCCATCCTAGAAAAGACAAGAAAACCAGATGTCAAATCCAGACCAATTCGCATATGCTGACTACCATTTTCAGCCATATACTCTATCAACTGGAGCCATTCCCAGAGAATTTTCTTATCCAAATCCGTCCCCTGATGAAAGGCAGGTAAAGCATGAAAAATCTCTTCTGCTGTCTCTTTAAAATCATGTTCCATCAGCAAATAAGGATGACGATTCTCTGTCTGGTATCTGTACTGATCTTGTAAAATATAGCCCTTATATAGATAGACTTGAGCACAAAGCTGACTGAGTTCATAGGTGACATGGTCCTCTGTGTAGTCCCCTAGCAATTCCTCTTTCTTCATCTCTTGAATTAATTGCGTCAGCAAATCTGCCAACTGCCCTCCAAAACCAAGAATATACTCCATAGTATGAAGGGGAAGAATGCGATGAGATAGGAGGAAAGAGAAGAAAATCATCATCTCCCCATCCTCAGTTCCTAGAGGAAGGTGTTGCCCAGCAAAAAAGGACGGAGCCTTTCTCAGCAAACGAAGATAGAAAATATTGTCAAAATACCCTCGCATTTTTTCTTCTATGACTTGAAACTGACAGGCATTGACCCGGAGACGTTGTTGACTGATGTAAGCCCAGAGAACCAGGTCCAATTTCTGACCCGAAGACAAGCTGGCACCGCAGATTTCCTCTAAACTGGCAATCTCCTGTTTTCTCTCTGGTTTCTGCATGTGACCTTCCCACTCCTGACTGGACCAAACCTTGCGGAAAAGACAGAAATAGAAGTAACGAATCTGATGCTCTGGACCTCGCCACCGTCCATTTTGGATGGATAAATCAAATTCTGACAAAATCTGATTTAGACTAGCCAAATGGCGACCAAGCGTGGCCTCGCTAATCATCAATTCTTGAGCCAGCTGATGGGCTAAAAACTGTTGGTGGTAGAGAAGATAAACAAGAATCTGGTATTTAACCGCATTCTCCAAAAACAGGCTCCTAATATCTCTCCCCTTGGTAGCTGCACCGATCGACAGACGCAGATTTTCATCTTCCAAGGAGATGTTCAGCTCTAAACCACTGTCCAAAGCCTTGTCATTGAGCAGGGTGACATATTTGGTTAGGGTTGCTTTTGAAAATCCTGTTTCCTCCATTACAGCCTTGACAGTCGTCTGAGACTCTTGTAATAGAAAGGAAAGGATTGAAAATTGGCCAGATTCAGCCTTTTCCATCAAGTCTCCTAAATACATTTGTTACCCCTTTCATGTTCTACCTTAAGCATAGCATAAATCTAACAAATGCTGAAATAATCTGTTTCTCTTTTTATTTTCATTCAGATTTCCTGGTCCATTATCCTGAAAATCAGCAAACACACGGCTCCCCCTTTGGGCATTTTTATGCTAAAATAGTAGCTATGGATAAAATTATTAAAACTATATCAGAAAGCGGAGCCTTTCGTGCTTTTGTTCTTGATAGCACAGAAACCGTCCGCACTGCTCAAGAAAAACATCAAACCCAAGCTAGCTCAACTGTAGCGCTTGGTCGAACTCTTATCGCTAGCCAGATTCTCGCAGCCAATGAAAAAGGAAATACCAAACTAACAGTTAAAGTGCTGGGCTCTAGCTCTCTGGGTGCCATTATCACGGTCGCTGATACCAAGGGGAACGTCAAAGGCTATGTTCAAAATCCTGGTGTTGACATCAAAAAGACTGCAACTGGTGAAATTCTAGTCGGACCTTTTGTTGGAAATGGTCAATTTCTCGTTATCACAGACTACGGTACTGGAAATCCTTACAACTCTATGACTCCCCTCATCTCTGGGGAAATCGGTGAAGACCTTGCCTTTTACCTGACTGAAAGCCAACAAACCCCTTCTGCAGTCGGCCTCAATGTCCTTTTGGACGAAGAAGACAAGGTTAAGGTTGCTGGTGGTTTCCTAGTTCAAGTCTTGCCGGGAGCCAAGGAAGAAGAGATTGCTCGCTTTGAAAAACGCATCCAAGAAATGCCAGCTATCTCAACCCTTCTAGAAAGCGACGACCATATCGAAGCCCTCCTCAAGGCAATCTACGGTGACGAGGCTTACAAGCGTCTTTCTGAAGAAGAAATCCGTTTCCAATGTGACTGTAGCCATGAACGTTTTATGAATGCTCTTGCCAGCCTTCCAAGCTCAGACTTACAGGAAATGAAAGAGGAAGACCATGGGGCAGAAATCACTTGTCAATTCTGCCAAACAACTTACAACTTTGATGAAAACGACCTGGAGGAACTCATTCGTGACAAATCTTAATACACCTTTTATGATTGGCAATGTTGAGATTCCCAATCGTACCGTTTTAGCGCCCATGGCTGGTGTCACCAACTCTGCCTTTCGTACCATCGCAAAAGAGCTCGGAGCTGGACTCGTTGTCATGGAAATGGTCTCTGACAAGGGAATCCAATACAACAACGAAAAAACCCTGCACATGCTTCATATCGATGAAGGTGAAAACCCTGTTTCTATCCAACTTTTTGGTAGTGATGAAGACAGCCTCGCACGCGCAGCAGAATTCATCCAAGAAAACACCAAAACTGATATCGTCGATATCAACATGGGCTGCCCTGTTAACAAAATCGTGAAGAACGAAGCTGGCGCTATGTGGCTCAAGGATCCAGATAAGATTTACTCTATCATCAACAAGGTCCAGTCTGTCCTTGATATCCCACTTACTGTCAAAATGCGTACAGGCTGGGCTGACCCATCTCTTGCAGTAGAAAATGCCCTCGCTGCTGAAGCCGCGGGTGTTTCTGCCCTTGCCATGCATGGCCGTACCCGTGAGCAAATGTACACAGGCCACGCAGACCTCGAGACCCTTCATAAGGTTGCCCAGGCCCTCACCAAGATTCCCTTCATCGCCAACGGTGACATCCGTACTGTCCAAGAAGCCAAACAACG
>CAKQBM010000067.1 GCA_934216185.1 uncultured Streptococcus sp.
AGATGGATGCCAAAGAGCTAAAACAAAGTATTTTAGCAAGCGAAGGACGAGTGGTTTTATCTGAGAATGTAGTCACTCGTGAGACATTTGTTGGGGATATCACTAATTCTGAAATTGCTAGAGCTTTTGGAGCTGATATGATTCTGTTGAATTGCTTCGATGTTTTTTATCCTAAAATTTATGCTTTAGATCGAACAGGAGATCAAGTGATTGAACGCTTGCATGAATTGGTCGGTTGCCCTATCGGGGTAAACTTGGAACCTGTAGATCATTCAGCTAAGATGTTAGAGCAAATGCAAGAAATTGCTGCGGGTCGTATTGCCAGTGTTGAAACGTTCAAGCGAATAGAGGAGTTGGGATTTGACTTTGTCTGTTTGACTGGAAATCCCGGAACAGGAGTCAGCAATCGAGAAATTATCAAGGCTGTTCAAACTGCTAAGGAAAACTTTTCTGGTTTGATTATTGCGGGTAAGATGCACGGGGCAGGGGTGAATGAACCTGTGGCAGAGCTTTCTGTGGCAGAGCAATTGTTGGAAGCAGGTGCGGATGTGATACTTGTTCCAGCAGTTGGAACTATTCCAGCTTTTCATGACCAAGAATTACGTGAAGTTGTTGATCTCGTTCATAGTAGGGGTGGTCTTGTATTGAGTGCTATTGGTACCAGCCAAGAAACATCTGATACAGATACAATCAAAGAAATTGCCCTTAGAAATAAAATTTGTGGAGTCGATATTCAACATATCGGTGATGCAGGATATGGAGGTTTGGCAACGATTGATAATATTTATGCTTTGAGTAAGGCTATTAGAGGCGTGAGACATACGGTATCCCGTTTGGCTCGATCAGTAAATCGTTAGTAAAAATATAAAGGAGAAAAAATGGCTAAGTCAACAATTATGTTAGCCTGCGCAGCAGGTATGAGCACTAGCTTACTAGTGACCAAGATGCAAAATGCAGCAACTGAGAGAGGATTGGATGTAGAAATCTTTGCAGTTCCAGCTCCAGAAGTTGAAGAAATTATCGAAACAAAAGAAGTAGATGTACTACTTTTAGGACCACAGGTTCGATACCTACTAGGAGATTTTCAAGAAAGGCTAAAAGAAAAGAATATTCCCGTTTCAGTTATTCCGATGACAGATTATGGAATGATGAACGGAGCTAAGGTGTTGGATCTAGCTGAAAGCTTATTGCCATAAGATTGGAGGTTTCAGTATGGATGAGAGTAACTTAGAATCTGTTATGGGATTGATTATGTACGGTGGAGAAGCCAAAAGCAACGCAATGGAGGCTATTCGAGCAGCAAAATCAAGTGATTTTGATCTTGCTAGTCAAAAATTAGCAGATGCTCACAGAGCTTTACTACAGGCACATAAAACCCAGACCGAAATGTTAACAAAAGAGGCAAATGGAGAGAGTGCTCCGTTGAGTCTATTGATGGTACATGCGCAAGACCACTTGATGACCAGCATCACTTTTGTAGATTTAGCAAAAGAAGTGGTTGAAGTGTATGAAAAATTTGAAAATCTTTAGGAGTTTGCTATGAATAAAGCTTTAGATAAAATGCAAGAAAAACTTTCTCCAATTGCAATGAAAGTGGGGAATCAACGGTTTTTAGTTGCTTTACGTGATTCGTTTGTTGGTACGATGCCTGTCATTATGACAGGTTCAGTTGCTCTGTTATTGAATGCCTTTCTAGTAGATTTGCCACAACAATTCCACCTAGAAGGGATTACAAAAGCTTTCCAATGGTTAGTAGATATCAATAACTTGGTCTTTAAGGGAAGTATTCCAATTGTTTCCCTCTTGTTCATCTACTGTCTCGGTGTCAATATTGCTAAGATTTATAAGGTTGATACGGTTTCAGCAGGTCTTGTTTCCCTAGCATCATTTGTCGTTTCTATTGGTGGTAAAGTAACTCAAAGTTTTCCTTTAACAAATGTCGGTGATGTAAAATTAGATCAGATTATCCAAGGGATTGATAACCTAAAATTTGATGGTCAAAATCTCTTGGTAACTGTTGGAAATGTTCTCCCTGGGAACCATGTGAATGCCAGAGGCTACTTTACAGCTATGATCATTGGATTTCTAGCTTCTATCATCTTCTGTAAAGTGATGAACAAGAATTGGGTAATCAAATTGCCTGACTCAGTTCCACCAGCAATTGCTAAACCTTTTATTTCAATTATTCCTGGTTTTATGGCCATGTATGTAGTTGCCATTTTAACGTATCTCTTCCACCTATTAAGCAATGATTTGTTGATTGACTGGATTTATAAAGTATTGCAAACTCCTTTACTTGGTTTGTCTCAAAGCTTCTTTGCAGTTGTTCTAATGATCTTCTTGAATAAACTATTCTGGTTCTTTGGACTACACGGTGGTAATGTTCTTGCCCCAATCATGGAAGGCCTCTTTGGTGTCGCTATGTTGGCCAACTTGGATGCTTTTCAAAAAGGTGAAGTTATTCCTTATATTTGGACAAGTGGTTCATTCGGTGCCTTCGTCTGGTTTGAAGGTTTAGGGCTCGTTATCGCTATTCTTCTCTTCTCAAGAAACAATCATTACCGTGAAGTTGCAAAACTTGGTTTGGCACCTGTTATGTTTAACATAGGTGAACCAGTCAACTATGGTTTACCAGTAGTTTTGAATCCATTGCTCTTTATCCCATTCGTAATTAGCCCAATTCTCATGGGTACAGTTGCTTACTGGGCAACAAATCTAGGTCTTGTTGCTCCAGTTACACAAAATGTAACTTGGGTTATGCCTCCAGTCTTGTATGGTTTCTTCTCTACAGCCTTTGACTGGCGTTCTATCATAGTATCAGTTATTTGTTTGTTGATTAGTATTGTTTCTTATTTTCCATTTGTTAGAATGGCAGATAAGACTGAATTGCAATAATTCTTGCAAATGACAGATTCGATAGATTCTCACTTTTCGATAGCGTAATTATTGATAGTAAAGGAAAGCACAGTAAGAAATGTCATCTTGCTGTGCTTTTAAATCAGGTTGAGTATCAATGATATTGAAAGACTAGTTCATAATATGACCCGAAAATGATTAGAGTCTATTTTGACTAATGAAAGTGGGGGAAAAGTTTCTTGATTTACCTCATAAGCAGTAGCTTACCAAAAATAATCACACAAGCAGCGAGTAAGAGGAAAGGCACGAAAGGAAGTCTTTCCTTTTTCTTTTGAAGGAGAAAGGCTAGAATTCCCGTCGCAGAAGCAAACTGAATCAAGATGAGTAATTCGGTCGCACTAAAGACGAGAGCGCAAGAAGCTAAAAAGAGGAAATCCCCTGCACCCATGCGGATATCGATAAAATGAGCCAAAATTCCAAGAACAAGGAGGAAGAGCATGACTAGATTCCAGCCAGAGGAAGCCATGAGGAGTAGGTGGAAAGTCATCCAGACCAGTAAGGGATATTCCTGATGGCGAAAGTCGTAGATGCCCAAGGTCAAACCAGCAGTGATTAGGATGACTTGCCCCAAGGAAAGAAATCCCCAAGAGTAAAGTAGAAAGATGAGTCCTAAGCCTAGTTCAAAGAGGGCATACCAGACTGGATAAGTAGTCTTGCAGTAGCGACAGCAAAAGCGATTGAAGACCTGTGAGAGGATCGGAATCAAATCTAAGGGACGCAAGGGAGTCTGACAGGAATCGCAGTGACTAGCTGGACTGATAATGGATTGCTCTGGAAAACGGTCAATGACCAAACCAAGAAAGGAAGCGAGAATGCTCCCGACAAGAAAAAAATAAAAATCAATCATACTTATCTATTCGTAAAAAATAGGAGAAGTAGTATAATGGAGAAACATAGATAAGATGGTGAGGCAAAGATGATAATTCGTTTTGAAGAAAAGGTGAGCACTGAAAACGCTCAGCTCGTATGCCAATGGTCCAACTCCCTTGGCAAAGTCTTTCAAGAACAATGGATGGGACCAAGGATTCCTTTTCCACTGACCCTTCAAGTCTTGCAAGACTTGGAAGGAGTTTTTTCTATCTTTGATGGACAAGAGTTTGTAGGGCTTATCCAGAAAATCAGATTGGAAAACAGCAATCTTCACATTGGACGCTTTTTAATCAATCCCCAGAAACAGGGACAAGGCTTAGGTAGCCAGGCTTTAAGGAAATTTGTTAGTTTAGCATTTGAAAATAGAGATATAGACAGTATTTCTCTAAATGTCCTCGAAGCAAATCAACCAGCTCAAAATCTTTACCAAAAAGAAGGATTTGAAATCGTTCAAATGATTGAAGCACCTGTAAGAAAATACATCATGAAAAAGTGGAGATAGGAAGGAATAAAGTCTTGTAAATTTTTAAGCCAAGCGGTTGATTTTTTATGTAGTGAAGATTCTTTTGCACTAAAATAGTTGCTTTACTATCCGTTGGTAGAACAGATACGAAAAAAAGCCTTTAGAATAAGGCTTTTAGACACTAAATTATGCCCCCTACATGGATTTGGAAAGAATTTTCATACTGATAGTAATTAAAAATATTGAAATATAAGTGATTTTAGGGAAATATTTTTAGGTATTTTCAATGTCATGATTTAAAAATGGGGCAAAAGTGGGGCAAAATCGAATGACTCATAAAGGTTCTTGGAATGAACTTATCTGCTGAATTTGACTATGCACCATGGAATCAAAGTGGCTTTGGACCAAGTGTTCTTTTAAAATATTTTAAGTATAAATACCTTGGTTTTGAACCTCAAGATGAAAAAGAACGGCTCTATAATTTCTGTAGTGGGTAAAACCACTGTAGAGATTATAGAGCTTTTTGAATGCAGACAAAAAAATTAAATCAATAATAAGTTATTGGTACAACATACAACCAATAGTTTCAAGCAAAAATTTGATAGTAATTTACTTATAAAAATCCTTCATTAAGTTATTTAAGTCAGTTTTTAGAATAATCTGCCTATCTTGAGTTAATTGACATTTTTCCTCATGGATTAGCTTTTCTAATATCTTTTCTCCTAATACTCCACCAATATGAAACTTTCTTTCAGAAAAATCTAAACATAATTTGATATTAGGATTAGACTGATAACCCAACCATTGCTGTATAGCATTACTTCCTTCTTGAGTTAAAGAGTAGCTGATAGGGGATTCCTGTTCTATTAATTTATTTTGAATAAACCACTCAAATATTGAAACTCCTGCTTTCCCTGCTAAATGGTGTAAACATGTCCGTGCTTCACCAAGCTTAATTGCTTGAGGACGTCTAGACAGTTTTGCAATAGCTTGTCTTCCTTGCTCCGTGGTGAGAGTATTATCATTATTTAATTTATAGTAAATTCGGCCGTAAAAGTTAAATAAAACTATTTTAGGACTAGCCTTTAAAAAAGCAATTTCACTTTTCGATAAAGAATACCCTAAAGTTCTTTCAATCTCATTTTGGGTGAGAAAACGGTTAGCTGATAAAACCGAGATAATTTGTGACGTTGACATAGTAGTTCACCACCTTTTTAATGATTAAAGCCTCATTTTTTAAAGAAATGGTAGAAATTCGGCATAAGTTGTGTAATGAGCTGTGTTGGCTCATAAAGAACGAATTTTTTAGCTTTTGTTGTCGTTAATAAGTTAGCATCCTTTAAAATTTGTAAATGTCTGGATATACTTGAATTACTCATTAATAAAATTTGAGCCAAAGATTGTGTCGTACTTGGTTTATCAATAACATAATTCATAATTTGTAAACGGACAGGGTCACTCAAAGCTTTAAAAATAGTAATCAAATTTTCCGGTGTGGAGTTATAGTAACTTGGCTGTTCTGTAATATCATAGGTAATAGCAATTCCTTGGTTGAAAGATTCAACAAACAAATGAGGCCAAATAAAATAACTTGGTAATAACATAATAGAATCACTATCTTGCAGTTGGATTTCTTGGTCAAAAGGTTTAATGATGGCCAGCCTGTCCTTTCTCCAATGAATGCGGTCAATTTGCAAATGATTAAACATTTCTTCAAAACCATTTTCCCTTAAAAAAGAAGCTTGATGATGGATTTCTGTTAAGAGCTTTCGTTGAATACCTTTACTTTTCCAAGTTTCATCAAATATTTCTTGGCGGTACCAATCAATAAAAGAGAAAAGATGTTGATAAACACCAGAGGCATTTTTCCTCAAGTCTATAAGTAACTGATTATCCTCATTCAAAGAAAAATCCTTCCATTCTAATCCTTTTGCTAATGTTGGAATGAAGGAGTTTTCTCTGTCACTTGACACTTTCTCTAAATACTCAATTAACTGAATAGTTGGGAACTCATCAAGAAATTTCTTTAAATTTTGTATCTCTTCTTCAATCGTTGTCGCATGATAGCGAAAATTACAAAGTAAAATAGGAGAAACACCAAGTTCATAAAAAAGTTGAAAATAGTGAAGATTCTCATAGAAATCATCTGTCAATCTGTCTTGTATCTCAATGACCCAATCAATATTTGTACCATGATGACGCGGGTTCAATAAGACATGTAAGCTTCTAAAAAGTTCATTTAAGGGTGAGTACACAAATTGTATCCTTTGTGTTAATGTTTCATCCGTTTTTAGAGCATAGTTACTAAATTGAACTGTAATAGTCATGTGTATGCTCCTTCTAAACGATTCGATATTTTTAGAATCGATTGATTGAAATTTTATTTCATTGTATCATAATTATAATTTTTAGAAAAGAGGTTATATTTATGATACACGATACTAAACATTTAATTTACACAGCTAAACCCAATGAAGAAATGTATTGGGAAAGAGTTAATAGAAGTCTAGGTTGGTTAGGCAACACTGAAGCAGAGCAAAGAGAGAGACAAGAGAAACTCAAGAATGCTGTTATAGGTATTGCTGGCACTGGTGGTATTGGGGGACAACTTGCTCAGCGACTAGTTAGACTTGGAGTGAGGAACCTAAAATTGGCTGACCCTGATACCTTTGATATTTCTAATATGAATAGACAAATGGGAGCCGATTTAGAGCATATTGGCAAAAATAAAGCTGAAGTCGTTGCTGAAATGACGTATGCTCTGAATCATGATGTAAACATTGCTGTCTATCCTGAAGGAATTACTCCAGAAACCGCTCAAGATTTTGTAGAAGATTGTGACTATGTTTTAGACCAAATGGACTTTTATGAAGTTGCAAACCGATATGCATTACACCGAGCTTTTAGGAAGTCAGATAAAGCAAAATTTATTTTTAAAGTACCAACTGTAGCACACGGTACATATATTTTTAAATACACTAAGGATTCTATGACAATCGAAGATGTTTATGGAATCAAGGAAGATTCACCTTTATCTCCTGAAGTCATTCATCGCTTAATGGAAAGAATTATTCCTAAAATGCCTAATTATCCGAGTGAAGAGACTTTAGACCATTGGTTTATCGATTTAGAAAGAATGCCAATTTTTGCAGCTTGTCCACCTATTGCAGAAGGAGTTTTAGCAGAACGTCTAGCTCAAGCAATCACAGAAGTTGACCAACTGCCTGGTGCAGCTAAAATTCCTGTTCAACCAGGATATGTTTACTTTGATACTTTGAGTTGGTCAACTGAAATTCATGAAGGAAAGTGGTGGTCAGATGACTCAAAAATTTAAAATCATTCTTTTTTCCGAGGTTAATTCAAAATTTGGGATGCACTATTTTGAAAGAATATATTCTAATAAAATTTTTGAAATAAAAGCTTTAGTAACTACGCCTAAAGGTAAGCTATGCTCCTATTACGTTGGAGAAGCTAATCCTGTTGATTTAGAAAAATTTGCTCTTTCAAAAAATATTCCTGTTTACCGTCCAGACAACATTAAATCATATTCCTTTTGTAATGAGCTAAAAAAATATTCTCCTGACTATCTTTTAGTAGCTAATTACCAAAAGATTCTAGGAGAAAATCTAATAAATTTACCTAAATATGATGCTTTAAACTTTCATCCAAGTCCTTTACCTAGATATGCTGGGCTTTCCCCTTTCTTTTGGATGGCTAAAAATAATGAAAAAGTGAGTGGTGTAACTTGTATCAAAGTGGCTCCAGTAATTGATGGAGGAGACATTGTAAAACAATTGCCTGTTAAACTTACAGGCAACGAAACAACACGTGAAGTTAGGGATAAACTCTTTGAAAAGTCTTTAGTATTACTTGATGAAGTGCTGAAAGACATTACCAAGCAATCAATTAAGTCATACCCACAAAATATCCTTCAAAGAGAATATTTTAGCAAACCTACCGAATCTGATATGTTGATTACTCATGAAACTAAAGTAAATGAGGCGTTGTCAATCTTGAGAGCTTGTGCTCCTAAACCAGCTATTTTAGAGCTTAACACTAAGAAAATGAATGTTATTGCAGTTTCATGGTCTCATCAAGCTAAAGGAGTTTTGTACCAACTAAAAGACGGCAAATTATATTTTCTTCCCGAAACTCATAAGGAGGAAATTTTATGAGTAGACGGTTGCAGGATTTACTAATAACAGTTATCGCAGGTATGGGAATGTTATTATCAACTTTAGATACTGGTATTATCAATGTTGCACTATCTTTCCTAAAAGAGCAATTCCATACAACAGCTAATACTGCAGCTTTTACAATAACTGGATATGCACTGGCATTGGCAATATTCATACTTCCTTTAGGCATTTTTAGTGACAAATTCGGCAAACTAAAAATTTCTTACTTAGGATTCGCTCTTTTTGGACTTAGCTCGCTTTTTTGTGGGTTTGCTAATAGTATTGGTTGGCTTATCGCTGGACGAGTAATTCAAGGAATTGGGGCAGCTGCCTTACAAGCTACTTCTGCAGCTTTGATTACAACATTAGTATCAGAAGAACAAAAAAATAGCTCTATTAGTATTTTAGGAGTTATGATAGGTTTAGGTCCTGTATTAGGTCCCTCTTTAGGTGGCATATTGCTATCTTTAAATGTTTGGCGATTTATTTTTTGGATAAATGTCCCTTTCGTAATTATTGGTATTATTTGCAATCACTATCTTCTTAACAAAGTTTCTGAGCAGACTAACAATCAAAAATTAGACACATCTGGAACAATTGTTAATGCAATAATGTTAATTTGCCTATTGTTAGGACTATCATTATTAAGTAAGAGTCATTTACAAATAATCAGTCTTTTTCTAATAATAATTAGTTTATTGATTGGTATTTTATTTTATCGAATTGAATTTATCCAAAAAAATCCACTTGTCAATGTTAAGGGACTTAAGGAGAATCCTAAAGTAATTTCTCACTTTTTACAGACGATTGCTTTTGGTTTTGCCTCTGCCATGATATTTTTACTACCTCCATTTATTTTTGAACAGTTATATCATTTAGGAGTAGGAGTTACTGGATTTCTTGTTTTGGGAGCTCCAGCTGGATTAGTTATCTTTTCACGAGTATCAGGAAAATTGAACGATGGGAGTAAAAACATAACTTTTAGCCGCTTAGGTTTGGGTATTATTTGCCTGTCTTTAATTTTCTTAGTATTTCTTAATCCCAAATGGTCTTATCTGTTTCTAACTTTTGGACTTTTTATTTATGGTGTTGGTGGTGGCTATTTTCAGCCTGCAAATATCGCCAGTATTATGCAAGCCAGTCCCATGGAAATGCAAGGAAGCACGGGAGCTTTACAACGAATGGTACAAAATATTGCCATTTCGGCTGGTTCAGCAGTTGGTTCAACCTGTCTAAATCTTTGGCCAAACAATCTATTATTAGCTACTCGGATTGGATGGGGAATTACATTAGTGTTAGTTATTATGAGTTTAAAGGACATGATTTTTTCAAAACACAATAATTAACTATAAAAAAGAGTCTGGGACAAAAAGATTTTGATTTTAGGAATTCTTTATTATAAATTTTTAAAATCGATAGATTAGACAAAAAATCGAACAAAAAGAGTATTCTGAGTGTCAGAAAACTATTTTTGTTCGATTTTTGTATTTAAGGTTAGACTTTTGTCCCAGCCAACTTATTGAAAGACTACAAAATAATCAATAATTAATTATAGTACTTGCAAAAATCCTTGATTCTAATTTTTTAGATCAAGGATTTTTTGTTATTTCAAAAAAATATATAAATGACTTAAATTATCTTAAAAACGTACTTATACTATCTTATCTTGAAAAATATATTGCATTATTATAGCATTTATGGTTTGAATTGGTTTTTCAATATGCTTCTCTTGTCAGGATACTCTAAAAAGATTACTTTCTATTAATCTAATAAATCTTTGTTTTCAATTAAGAGTTCTAGTGGAGATTTTTCTCTTGCTACAATAAAACCGGGTTCATATTGGGTATGAAATGTTCTTTTCTGAGAAGTTGGATCAATATACAACTCTTCTCCATCTTCTGTGTATAG
>CAKQBM010000068.1 GCA_934216185.1 uncultured Streptococcus sp.
CATCTGACCTTTGGCAGTACCAGGATGGACATTACGACCTTGGAAATGCAATTCAGCACCAGCTGCTGAGAAGGTCTCGTACTGAAGTTCACCTAGTGGCCCACCATCAACTGTGTAGGCAAAATCAACATCAAAATCTTCTGCATCAAATTTATTAGCACCAACACCGATTTCCTCATCTGGACCAAAACCAACACGAATCTCACAGTGTTTGATTTCAGGATGGGCAGTCAGAAATTCAATAGCAGTCATAATTTCAGCAATCCCTGACTTGTCATCAGAACCTAGCAAGGTTGTTCCATCTGTTGTGATAAGCGTTTGTCCTGGATATTTCTCAAGACTCTTGAAGTCAGCTGGATCCAGTTTGAAACCAGAATTTCCAAGTTCAATCACACCACCATCGTAGTTTTCAATTACCTGTGGATTGACTCCTTCGGCATTAAAGTCAGCAGTATCCATGTGGGAGATGAAGCCAATTTTTCGTGTTAAAGACGAATCGTTGGCTGGCAAGGTCCCAATTGCAAAACCATTTGGAAGGTAGTAGACGTTTTGCAGTCCAACACATTTCATTTCAGGAATAAGAACATTTGTAGCAAAATCAACCTGACTCTGTGTACTTGGAGTAGTAGTAGAGTGTTCATCAGAGCGCGTATTGACCTTAACGTAGGTCAAGAAGCGGTCCAAGAGATTGGGATAAGTCATAAAAAACTCCTTTTGAATTCATTTTTTCCATTGTATCATAGAAAAGAGAGAAAAACAAAAGACAGAAGTTCGGGAAATTCACTATGTTGGCGTTTACTTATTAATGTATAAATGATAAAATAAACTTGATAAAAATATCACAAGGAAGCAGTTATGAAAAAAGCAATTTTAATGATGACATTCGGTTCGCCAGAAGAGATTACCTTTGAAGGTGTAGCTGATTTTTTCACAAATATTCGTCGTGGAGTGAGACCTCAAGACCATGAAATTCAAACACTCTATGATAATTATGTACGAATTGGAGGCACACCTCTGCAAAGGATTACCCGTGAAGAGGTTGCCTTGGTTGAATCTAGGCTAGGTAATGAATACAGTGTCTACTTTGCTAATAAGTTTTCCAGTCCCTTTATTCCAGATGTGATTGGTCAGATGGAAGCAGACGGAATTGAGCAGTGTATTTGCTTGATTTTGGAGCCTCATTATTCTTTTTACTCTGTCATGGGCTATGAGAAATTTTTAGAAAGCAAACAAATTCAATTTTTGGTCATTAAGGACTGGTATCAAGAAGAAGCTCTCTTAAACTATTGGGCAGATGAAATTGGTAAGATTTTAACAGAAGAAGTAAAGCAGGATAGCTTTAAAGTCATCTTTTCAGCCCACAGTGTGCCTATTTTTGCCCTGGATTTTGGTGACCCATATATTGATCAAATTTTCGAAAATAGCCAGCTAGTCGCTGAAAAATTGGGCTTGAGTTCAGAACAATATACCAACACTTGGCAGAGTGAAAGTGATATCGGTATCCCATGGATTAAACCAGATGTTTTGGAGTATCTCAGAGAACAGACAGAACATCCAGACCATTATATTTTTGTACCAATCAGCTTTATCAGTGAGCATATTGAAGTCTTGTTTGATAACGATGTGGAATGTTATGACTTATGTCAGGAATTTGGGGTAAACTACCATCGTCCACCAATGCCAAATACGGATTCTCGCTTGATTGATTCCTTGGTCAATACCGTCAGAGCCAATGAAAATCAAGAGTTTAAGGAATTTCTTCCAGAAGAAGAAACCTTTGATGAGTTAGTTCCTTCAGATGAGACGAAAAACATTTTGGCCGAATCTCAAGATTTACAAATGCCTGAATTTGTGAAAAAATTGATTGAGAAAAAAGGGCGGGAGAATGTTAAGATGCCTTATCTTATCAAAAAAATGCTTGAAAAAGCAGGTAAATTACCAAAAGAGTAAAGAAAAAGGATTTAGCTTTGCGCTAGATCCTTTTAATCGATTATTTTTTCTCGAGAAGAGCTTTGATTTCTTGAAGTACTTCCAACTCAGTTGGACCAGCTGGAGCTTCTTCAACAGCTTCCTCCTTCTTAGTAAGACTTTGAGCTTTTTCAATTCCTTTGATAACGAAGAAGAGAACAGTACCGATAACTAGGAAGTTGATAACAGCACTCAAGAATTTACCATATGTAACACCATTCCAAGCAAGCTCAGCGATGTTTTGTACTTTCGCAGCTTCCAAGGCTGGATTCAAAATAAGTGGAGTGATGATATCGTTAACAAGTGATGTAACGATCGCACCAAAAGCAGAGGCAATGATCACACCGACAGCAAGGTCAACAACATTACCACGAAGCAAAAATGCTTTAAGATCTTTTAACATTTTCATTTTACCTTTCAAAAATTTTTGCTCTTCATTATATATTAATTAAGAAAAGCTTGCAAGGTATATGCTCAAAAGTTTTATTTATTAAAAACAAAGACCTTACTTAAAATATAATTAAGAATAATTATTGATATTTGTGCAAGAACTGTTTCGATTGCATTGATTTTGTCAAGACTTTCATTTACGAATTGTCCTATGATATGAGGGAATTGAGTCACAAACAGAAAAGTAAAGAGCAAATCTAACAGAAAAGTAGAAAGGCGAGCAAGAGAAAATTTCACTAGACGCTTAGGCCAATTCTTCCTTGCTTGTTTAAACACAATCGTATCATTTGTGATAAAGGCAAAGAGGATACCGATAATATTTGCTAAAGCAGTAGCGAGGAGTTCTTTATGAGTTAGCTGATAAATGACTAATCGCGAGAGAATAGAAACTAGAGTTGTCGCAAAGCCAAAGAAGAGATAGGCAAAAATCTCATTGTTAAAAATTTTTTGAATACATTTTTCCATGTATTAAGTATAGCACAAAGCAAGTTATTGTGCTATACTAGTAAGGTTGAATGAATCAACCCTTGGTGCTTAGCTTCTTTCACCAAGCATATTACACGCGGACAACCCGCCAAAGGAGAAAAGATGAAAAAATTAACTATTCGTGACGTAGCAGATATTGCAATTGTTGCTGCTATATATGTCGTTTTAACTGTCACACCACCTCTAAATGCCATCAGCTATGGTGCTTATCAGTTCCGTATCTCAGAAATGATGAACTTTATGGCTTTTTACAATCCTAAGTACATCATCGGAGTTACAATTGGTTGTATGATTGCTAATTTCTTTAGCTTCGGACTGCTAGATGTCTTTGTTGGTGGTGGATCAACCCTAGTATTCCTCACTCTAGGTGTTTGGCTTTTTGCAAAATACAGCAAGGATTACCTCTTTAATGGATTAATTCGAAAAGATCATTTCTTCTTTTCAATCCTCTTTTCAATTTCCATGTTTACCATCGCTGCAGAGTTGAATATCGTAGCGCAATTACCATTTTTCCTTACTTGGTTTACAACAGGAGTTGGTGAATTTGCCTCATTGATTATTGGAGCGATTATTATTGGTAAAATTGGTCGTCGCATCGATTTAAGCAAATAGAATCGGACAAGCTAGGTAGCTCTTACCTGGCTTTTTCTTATGGAAAATGTCTAAGGAAACTTGACAAGTTTTTCTAACTATAGTATACTTTTTAAGTAAGCTGATTTAGCTCAGTTGGCAGAGCGCATCCATGGTAAGGATGAGGTCGCCGGTTCAATCCCGGCAATTAGCATGAAATAAACAGAAAAGCCCTTGATTTACAAGGTTTTTTGTTATCTCTACCCCAAATTTTTCAAAGATGTTTCTTATGCACCTGTGTAAATAAAACTAATACTCAATGAAAATCAAAGAGCAAACTAGGAAGCTAGTCGCAGGTTGCTCAAAGCACTGTTTTGAGGTTGTAGATAGAACTGACGAAGTCAGCTCAAAACATGTTTTTGAGGTTGTAGATGAAACTGACGAAGTCAGTAACCATACATACGGTAAGGCCTACGCTGACGAAGTTTGAAGAGATTTTCGAAGAGTATAAAGAGTTTTGTCTGTTGACAAAAGTCCTTCTCTTTAGTAGAATAGTAGACGCGATGAGTCGATAGGTAGTCTTCGGACTACTATTGAGCATAGGGAGGTCATAACGCAGGAGCGGACCTTGATGAGTTGTGTGAACCTGCTCATCACATGAAGATGCCTCTTAGTCCCTAGTCTAGCGACTGGGGATTTTTATTTTCCAAAAAATAATGAAAAAGCTTTGCAATTCATGGAAAAAGTAGTATAATACTTCTATTATAGAAATTTTTAGAAAATTCCGAAAGAGGTTATTTATGGGATATACAGTTGCTGTAGTCGGCGCGACAGGTGCTGTCGGTGCTCAGATGATAAAAATGTTGGAAGAATCAACACTTCCAATCGATAAAATTCGTTTACTTGCTTCTGCACGTTCAGCAGGCAAGACTTTGAAATTTAAAGATCAAAATATTACGATTGAAGAAACGACTGAAACAGCTTTTGAAGGAGTTGACATCGCTCTCTTTTCAGCAGGTGGTTCTACATCAGCTAAGTATGCACCATACGCAGTTAAAGCTGGAGCGGTAGTAGTAGATAATACATCTTACTTCCGTCAAAATCCAGATGTTCCTTTGGTTGTTCCAGAGGTCAATGCTCACGCGCTTGATGCTCACAACGGGATTATTGCTTGCCCTAACTGTTCAACAATCCAAATGATGGTGGCGCTTGAGCCGGTCCGTCAAAAATGGGGCTTGGACCGTATCATCGTTTCAACTTACCAAGCCGTTTCAGGCGCTGGTATGGGAGCGATTCTTGAAACACAACGTGAACTTCGTGAAGTATTGAATGATGGTGTGAAACCACGTGATTTGCATGCGGAAATCTTGCCTTCAGGTGGTGACAAGAAACACTATCCTATCGCCTTTAACGCTCTTCCACAAATCGATGTCTTCACAGACAATGATTACACTTACGAAGAGATGAAGATGACCAAGGAAACTAAGAAAATCATGGAAGATGATAGCATCGCAGTGTCTGCAACATGTGTGCGCATTCCAGTCTTGTCAGCTCACTCTGAGTCTGTTTACATCGAAACAAAAGAAGTGGCTCCAATCGAAGAAGTAAAAGCAGCTATCGCAGCCTTCCCAGGTGCTGTTCTTGAAGATGATGTAGCTCATCAAATCTATCCGCAAGCCATCAATGCAGTTGGGTTGCGTGATACCTTTGTTGGTCGTATCCGCAAAGACTTGGATGCTGAAAAAGGAATCCACATGTGGGTTGTTTCAGATAACCTTCTCAAAGGTGCTGCTTGGAACTCAGTTCAGATTGCAGAAACTCTTCATGAACGTGGCTTGGTTAGTCCAACGGCTGAATTGAAATTTGAATTAAAATAGTCATATTGTTTAGGAGTTCAGATGAACTCCTTCTTTGAAATAGAGAGGTGTTTTCATGTCTTATCAAGATTTAAAAGAGTGTAAAATCATTACGGCCTTCATTACCCCTTTCCACGAGGATGGTTCTATCAACTTTGATGCCATTCCAGCCTTGATTGAGCATTTATTGGCCCATCACACAGACGGAATTCTTTTAGCTGGAACGACTGCTGAGAGTCCAACTTTGACCCACGATGAGGAGTTGGAATTGTTTGCGGCTGTACAAAAGATTGTCAATGGACGCGTTCCTTTGATTGCGGGTGTAGGTACCAATGATACACGAGACTCAATCGAATTTGTCAAAGAAGTAGCGGAATTTGGTGGTTTTGCTGCTGGGCTTGCTATTGTTCCTTACTATAACAAACCTTCTCAAGAAGGAATGTATCAGCACTTTAAGGCTATTGCAGATGCTTCTGACCTACCAATTATTATCTATAACATTCCAGGGCGTGTAGTTGTCGAATTGACTCCAGAAACCATGCTTCGCTTGGCTGACCATCCAAATATCATTGGTGTTAAAGAATGTACTAGCTTGGCCAATATGGCTTACTTGATTGAGCACAAGCCTGAAGAATTTTTGATTTATACAGGTGAGGATGGAGATGCTTTCCATGCCATGAACCTTGGTGCGGATGGGGTTATTTCTGTTGCCTCTCATACAAATGGGGATGAGATGCATGAGATGTTTACTGCCATTGCAGAAAGCGATATGAAGAAGGCAGCAGCTATTCAACGTAAATTCATTCCTAAGGTTAATGCCCTCTTCTCTTATCCAAGTCCTGCTCCAGTTAAGGCAGTTCTGAACTACATGGGATTTGAAGTTGGCCCAACACGCTTACCTTTAGTTCCAGCACCAGAAGAAGATGCCAAACGCATTATCAAGGTTGTTGTAGATGGCGACTACGAAGCAACTAAGGCAACTGTAACAGGTGTCTTAAGACCAGATTACTAATAAGACAATAAAATCCATGACCGAATGAAGGATCATGGATTTTTCTTATTTTCCTAAACAGAATTGGCTAAAGAGTTGGGTGATGAGTTCATCAGGAGCAGCATCCCCAGTGATTTCTCCGAGGATTTCCCAAGTACGAGTCAAGTCAACTTGAAGTAAATCAACTGGCATCCCAAGTTCAAGACCTTCATTAACAGCTTGAAGGCTTTCAACAGCCTTTTCAATTAGGGAAATGTGACGAGCGTTGGATAGGTAGGTAGCATCTTGCTCTACAAGACCAGCATTTTCAAAGAAGAGGTTGTTAATGCGCTCTTCAATCTTATCGATATTTTGGTTTTTAAGAACTGAAATACGGATGACATCTTCAGGAAATTCTGAAGTTTCAATCGCTTCAGGCAGGTCTGTTTTATTGAGTAGAATAATACGGTTAGTTTCTTGGCTAATTTCTAAGAGTTGGCGATCTTGGGCTGTCAGCGGTTCACTAGCATTTAACACTAGTAGTACTAGGTCAGCTTCCTTGAGGGCTTTTTTCGAACGCTCGACACCGATTTGTTCCACGATGTCATCTGTTTCTCGAATACCAGCTGTATCAATCAATTTTAGAGGAACTCCATTAATGTTGACGTATTCTTCGATGACATCACGTGTAGTACCAGCGATATCAGTGACGATTGCCTTGTCCTCACGCAAGAGATTGTTGAGAAGGCTGGATTTTCCAACGTTAGGACGTCCGATGATAGCCGTTGAAATTCCTTCACGGAGGATTTTGCCGCGACGAGCTGTTCTAAGCAGATTTGTTAGCAATTGCTCAAACTCCACAGTCTTCTCACGGACAACAGCAGTAGTAGCTTCCTCAACATCGTCATATTCAGGATAATCAATATTAACCTCGACTTGGGCAAGTGTATTGAGGATTTCTTGACGGGTATTGTTAATGAGGTCAGAAAGGGAGCCGTCTAATTGCTTAACTGCAATGTTCATGGCCTTGTCTGTCTTGGCACGGATGATGTCCATTACCGCTTCCGCCTGTGTCAAGTCCACACGACCGTTTAGGAAGGCACGTTTGGTAAATTCACCAGGTTCTGCCAACCGAGCTCCTTCTCGTATTGCTAGCTGGAGAATTTCATTGGTTACCGCAATCCCTCCGTGGGTGTTAATCTCGATAATATCCTCACGAGTGAAGGTCTTTGGAGACTTCATAGCCCCAACCATAACCTCGTCCATGACTTTTCCTGTCTGAGGGTCAACGATGTGACCGTAGTTAAGGGTATGGCTAGCAACCTGACTCAAGTCTTTCCCTTTAAAAATCTTTTGCGCAATGGCAAAACTTTCTGTTCCGCTCAAGCGGACAATACCAATGGCTCCTTCGCCTAGTGGAGTAGAGATAGCAGCGATGGTATCAAATTCACGTGTAATCATAATGTTTCCTTTAATTAATAGCTCTTTTCTTGGAAATTTTTCCAAGTTTCTTTTCAAATTGTAACAAATTTAGGCTATTTCTTCAATGGATGCTACTTGGGGATTGAAAAAGCCTAAGCAATTCTGCTTAAGCTAGTTTATTTGGTGCGCATTTCACCTTGTGGGAAGTAAGTTCCTTCTGGCATGTCATTGATGATGACATGGACAGCAGATTGAGGTGCTCCAGTGTTGCGGACAATCGCTTCCGTTACTTCCTTAGCAAGAGCTTTCTTTTGCTCGAGCGTGCGTCCTTCAAATAAATCGATGCGTACAAATGGCATAATAGCTTCCTCCACTAGTTTTGATTTCTTCTATTTTACCACATTTTGCCGTTTAAAGCTTAAGAAAATTATGATATACTAGAATGTAGCAAAAATTTAGAAATGGACGTGAAGCAAGAAACATGGCACAGTTGTATTATCGTTATGGGACCATGAACTCTGGTAAGACGATTGAGATTCTCAAGGTGGCCTATAACTATGAGGAGCAAGGAAAAGGTGTTGTCATTATGACCTCGGCTCTGGATACGCGTGACGGTGTTGGCTATGTGTCGAGTCGAATTGGCATGAAACGCCCTGCCCTTGCGATTGAGGATACGACGGATATCTTTGGCTATATTCGAGATTTAGCTGAAAAACCTTACTGTGTGTTGGTAGATGAAGCCCAGTTTCTCAAGCGTCATCATGTTTACGACCTAGCTCGTGTTGTCGACGAGTTAGACATACCCGTCATGGCTTTTGGTTTGAAAAATGACTTTCGTAACGAACTGTTCGAAGGTTCCAAATATCTCTTGCTTTTAGCAGACAAGATTGACGAAATCAAGACCATTTGTCAGTATTGCAAGAAAAAGGCGACCATGGTATTACGAACTCAGGATGGACTGCCCGTTTATGATGGTGAACAGATCCAAATCGGTGGAAATGAAACCTATATCTCGGTTTGCCGTAAACATTTTTTTGCGCCTGAAATCAATAAGGAGAATGAAGAAAAATGAACATCTATGATCAACTACAAGCTGTAGAAGACCGTTATGAAGAATTGGGAGAATTGCTGAGTGACCCTGATGTGGTCTCAGATACCAAGCGTTTCATGGAGCTTTCAAAAGAAGAAGCTTCTACTCGCGATACGGTAACAGCCTACCGTGAGTACAAACAAGTCCTTCAAAACATCGTTGACGCTGAAGAGATGATTAAGGAATCAAGCGGAGATGCGGACTTGGAAGAAATGGCCAAGCAAGAGCTCAAAGACGCCAAGGCTGAAAAAGAAGAATACGAAGAAAAACTAAAAATCTTGCTCCTTCCAAAGGATCCAAACGATGACAAGAATATCATCCTTGAAATCCGTGGAGCGGCTGGCGGAGATGAAGCGGCACTTTTTGCTGGGGATTTGCTAACTATGTACCAAAAGTATGCGGAAGCCCAAGGCTGGCGCTTTGAAGTCATGGAGGCCTCTATGAACGGCGTAGGTGGTTTCAAAGAAGTGGTTGCCATGGTTTCTGGTCAGTCAGTTTATTCTAAACTCAAGTATGAGTCTGGTGCTCACCGTGTGCAACGTGTCCCTGTGACAGAAAGCCAAGGCCGTGTTCATACCTCGACAGCGACAGTTCTTGTCATGCCTGAAGTGGAAGAAGTAGAATACGATATTGATCCAAAAGATCTTCGTGTCGACATCTACCACGCATCAGGTGCTGGTGGACAGAACGTCAATAAGGTTGCAACTGCCGTTCGTATCGTTCACTTGCCAACCAATATCAAGGTTGAGATGCAGGAAGAACGTACCCAGCAGAAAAACCGTGAGAAGGCTATGAAGATCATCCGTGCGCGTGTTGCTGACCACTTTGCTCAGATTGCTCAGGATGAACAAGACGCTGAGCGTAAGTCAACAATCGGTACTGGTGATCGTTCAGAGCGTATCCGTACTTATAATTTCCCACAAAACCGTGTCACGGACCACCGTATTGGTTTGACCCTCCAAAAACTAGATACCATTCTGTCTGGTAAATTGGATGAAGTTGTAGATGCCTTGGTGCTTTATGACCAAACACAAAAATTAGAAGAATTAAACAAATAATGAAATTAGCTCAATTATTTTCAGATTTTGAAGAAGAATTGATAAGACAAGGAGAGGAAGCTGAAAGCCTCTCTTTTGTCTATCGTAGCCTGAAAAATCCATCTTTTACGGACTTTGTTTTTGCCCTCCAGCAGGAAGTGACGGAAGAGGAAGAAGTATTTGTAAAAGGAATTTTCCAACAGTTAGCAGCTCATAAACCGGCACAGTACATCATTGGACAGGTAGATTTTTATGGAATGCAGTTAAAAGTTGATGAGCGAGTATTGATCCCTCGTCCAGAAACAGAGGAGTTGGTGGAGCTTATCCTGGCTGAAAATCCTGATATGAATCTATCAGTTTTGGATATAGGTACAGGTAGTGGA